>NZ_JBHXTO010000101.1:0-32071 GCF_042677425.1 Streptomyces sp. NPDC127119
CGGAAACGGCCCTTCACGGTCGGCGGCACCAACTCCGCCCGCACCTCCGTGAACGGAGTGATCGTCAGGTTCCCCTCGGGAACCGTCGTCGCCTCGGGATGCTCCGTCGGCGTGATCCGGACCGCGTACGCATTGGGCCCCGCCGTCGCGTCGGGCGTACGCGGCGGCGCGAACGTCACATCCACGGAACCGGTCGTCCCGGGATAGAGCCGCAGAACCTGCGGCTCCACCCTCGCCCACGGCGCGAGCGGACCGACCGCCTCGAAGCGGTACTCGTCCACCACGTCACCGGTGTTGCGCAGACGCAGTCGCACGGTCGTACTGTCACCCGGGTCCACGGTCGCGGAGGCGGGTTCCAGAGAAGTCCAAAGGCTCACTCTCGGACGTTAGACGCAACGCGGGTACCGAGTCAGGAAGCGGCGGGGCACGGTGACTGCCCTCGGAGACGCGCCGGACTGCCCCCGCACCGGATTGCCGCCGCGGTTTCGCCTGCGTCCGCCGGTGTCACGGGGAGCCGCTGTGCCCGGCGGTGTCCGTGCGGGCCCGGACGCGCGCCGCGGCGACCTCGGGCGAGGACACGAAGGCGGCCGTGACCAGGAGGAGCCATGCCACCTCGGCGGCGACGGTGTTCGCTATCTGCTGCGACACGGGGCCGGAGGCGTGCGCGCCGGCCGGGGCCCGCCCGGCCCGTTTGCCCTCCAGTGCGGCGGCGATGGTGGCGGCCTCCGCGACGGCGCGGACCTCCGCCGACCGCTCACCGGGACCGGCGGGACCGGCGGGGCCGACGGCCGTCCCGACGGTCCCGGTGGGTGCCGCCCGGCCGGTGGCGTCGGCGGGGAAGTACGGACGCAGGGCCAGGTGCCCGTCGCGGATCTCTATGACCCGCCGGTAGAGGTCGAACTCAGCCCGCCACAGCACCGGGCGGCGCGGGGCGGCGGGATCGAGCGCTATCTGTGGCAGTTCGGTGCGCAGCGCCGACCACAGAGGTTCCAGGGCCCGGTGCGTGCGGTACGCGGACAGCCAGCGGCCGGGCGCGGCGAGGGGCCCGCCGGACGCGCTCGCCCACCAGGTCGCGGTGGCCCCGCCGGTGGCGAGGGCGGCGGTGACGGCGCCCAGCACGCTGCACACCGCGTCCTCGCTGGCCGTGTGGAGTCCCTGGGTCAGGTTCATGGGCACGTACGTCAGGACCCACAGGGTCCACACGATGCCGAGGAGCGCGGCGAAGGTCATCAGCCGCAGTCCCGTCCGCATCGGTCCCGCGGCCACCTGCCGGGTCTGCCGGACGAGTTCACGGGTCAGGACGAGCAGGCACCAGGTGCCGTACGCGGCGAAGAGCACGTTGTAGACGGCGAGGAACCACCGGCGGTCCGGTGGGGCGGTCGCCAGCCCGCTCTCGGCCCTGACGCCCGCCATGAGCAGGACGGCGGCTCCGGTCACCAGGACCGCCGCCGCGAGCCGGATCTGCCGCCCCTGCGCTGTGCGGTCGGCGGCGGCGGGCCTGAGCGACAGCCCCACCAGCAGCAGCATGACGTGCGCGAAGCTCTTGAGTTCGTGGGTGATCAGCATGACGACGGTGTCCAGCGGTGCCAGGTCCCGCAGGGCGGACATCACGACGGGGGCCCTGAAGAGCATCGCGGCCCCCATGCACCCGGCGAAACCGGCGATGTACCGCTGGGCGGGGTCGGAGCCCCGCCAGATGATCAGCGCACGGTAGAGGGCGAAGGAGAGGAAGAGCGCGGCGGCGACGAGACTGCCCAGGTCAGCCATCGGCGCCGTCCGGGCCGTCAGTGCCGTGCGGGCCGTCGGCGCCGTCCGGGCCGTCGGTGGGCCGGCCGTCCCCGGCGGGTTCCTGGTTCCCGGTCCGTCCGAACAGGGTGTGCAGTCGCGGCCATTCGGGCCCGGTGGGTCCGGTCCGGGCGAGGTGCGCCGCACGGGTCAGGATGAGCGAGGCGACCAGTTCGGCTTCCTGCTCCTGCGGTTCGGTGTACACGCTGCGGCTGAGGACGCGTCGTACCAGTGCCGGAGGTAAGTCGGGCAGCAGGACCCGGGCGGCGGCCGACGAGGCGGGCGCCGTCTCGTAGTGGCCGCAGATGACGTGTGCCGCCTCGTGCAGCAGGATGTGCTGCTGGTGCAGCGGCGTGGTGTCGGCGGCGTACACGATGTAGTCGGCGCGGTCGGTGGTGATCAGCACTCCGCACGGGATGTCCGACGTGGAACGGACCGGCATCAGTTCGATGGGCCGGCCCCGCATCCGCGCGAGCGCGCCGATGAAGTCGGCCGCGTCGAAGGGGGTGGGCAGGTCGAGCCCGTCGACGATGCGCCGACATCGCCGTCGCTGCCGCCCTCGCCGGTCACTACGCACACGCCGTCCTCTCGCCGCCGCCGGAACTCGCGAGTCCACCGTTCTGAGCCCACGCGCCGGTTACGGTCCGGCGCCGCCCGCACCCTTCTCGCGGCGGGCGATGACGTCGATCATGTCGCTGATCGTGCCCATGCCCTCGGGCGAGAGGTTGACCGCGCGCAGTGCCACGCTGCGCACCTCGGCGTCGCGCAGCGCGTCGAGCAGTTCCAGCTGTTTCGCGATGACGGCGCCCTGCTCGTCGTCGAAGAAGTAGACGACGGGTACGTCGAAGAACTTGGCGAGGGATTCGAGGTGGCGCTTGGTGGGGTTTCCGCGCCGTCCCGTCCGCAGTTGCCACAGGTAGGTGGCGGAGAAGCTCTCGCCCGTCGCCTCACGGCAGGCACGGGCGACCTCCTCGTGGCTGTACTGCTCGCGGTTGGGTCGCCGCACGACCCGGAACAGCGCGTCGATGCGGTCCGCCAGCATCGAGTCCAACGGTGTCGACGCGGGTCCGCTCTCGCCCATCACGTGCCTTCCGCCCTTCGGGTGCCGCCTCGGTGGGTCGACCGTACGCGTCGTTCATCCTAGCTGACGCCCCTCGTCGACGGACAGACCGAAGACGAAGGCATACCGGGAAACCGTGGTGACACGCAGACGACAACTGGCGTTCTCATGATGGCAGTTGGGTGTGACCGTCGCCCGGTGATCACCGTAGGGAGTGTGGCGCATACTCACCGTTTACCCATGCCCAAGGCATCTGGTATATGTCAGCGTCTTGATGCATTCATCTCAGCTCATGACCGAAGGGTGGACCGGATATGGGCGAACCACCGTGCACCGGCTTGCGGTTCTCCGTCCTCGGACCGTTGTCCGCACACGCGGCGGACGCGGCCGGCGGACACGTCCTCCCCCTCGCGATCGGACCGCTCAAACAGCGGCTGCTCCTGGCCATGCTGCTGTGCCGCCCCCGCACACCCGTCCCGCTCGACCTGCTCACCGACACGCTGTGGGACGGCGAGCCGCCCCGGACGGCCCGGAAGAACATCCAGGTGTACGTATCGGCCCTGCGCCGGCTCCTGGACTCGGTCGGCGCCGGTGACCGGCTCGTCCACCAGACCGGCGGCTACCTGCTGCGGGTGGACGACGACGAACTCGACGCCCTGCGCTTCCAGCGCCTGGTCCGCGCCGCCCGCGAGGCCACGTACCAGAACGACCTCGCCCAGGCCTCCGGCATGCTGCGCGAAGCGCTCGGGCTGTGGCGCGGACCCGCACTGCACGACCTGCGGTCCTCACCGGCACTGCGGTGCGAGGCCGACCGGCTCGACGGCCGCCGTCTGCAGGCGTACGAGAGCTGGGCCGAGACCGAACTGCGGCTGGGCAACTCCTACGAGGTGGCCGAGACCATCGGCGAACTCGTCGAGGAGCACCCCGAGCGCGAACGGCTGCGAGCCGCCCAGATGAACGCCCTCTTCGACCAGGGACGCCAGACCGAGACCCTCGCCGCCTACGAGGGCCTGCGCCAACTCCTCGCCGCCGAATACGGGTTGCAGCCGAGTCCGGCGCTCCAGACGCTCTACCGGTCGATGCTCTCGGGCGGGGGCGGCGCCACCGGCGGCGTGTTCGGCCAGGCCGGCACCCGGCACGTACACCGTCCGGACCGGCGGCCGGCCACCCTGCTGCCGCCCGACCTGCCCGACTTCACCGGCCGCCGGGAGCAGTTGCGCACACTGCTCGCCCTCCTGGCCCGCGACGACGCGGGCCCGCGGCTGGCGGTGGTGACCGGGCCGGCCGGAACCGGCAAGACCGCGCTGGCGGTCCACGCGGCGCACCGGCTCGCCGACGCGTTCCCCGACGGCAGGGTGCTGATCCGGATGCGGGACACGGCGGGCCGGGCCCGGCCGACCGTTTCGGTACTGGCCGAACTGGCCGAACTCATGGGGTCGCCCACGCCGTCCACCGCACGGACCGCCGGCGCGCCGGAGCCGGACCGCACGGCGGCCGCCTGGCGCGGCTGGCTCGCCGGGCGGAAGGTCCTGGTCGTGCTGGACGGCTGCGTCGACGAATCGTGCGTGCGCCCCCTCGTACCCGACACCGGGGCCAGCGCGGTCCTGGTCACCGCGCGGACCCCGCTGGCCGGTCTGACCCCGGCGCACCGGCTGGAGGCGACGGCGTTCGACACCGCGGAGTGCCTGGAACTGCTCGGCAGGATCGTCGGCCCCGCCCGCCTCGGCGCCGGCCGGGAGGCCGCGGCGCACATCGTCACCGCCACCGGGATGCTGCCCCTGGCGGTGCGCGTGTGCGGTCTGAAACTCGCTGTACGACGGCATCTGCCGCTGGACGAGTACGCCCGGCGGCTGGCGGACAGCCGGACGGTGCTCGACGAACTCGTCGCGGGTGACATGGACGTACGGCCACGGCTGGCGAGCGGCTGGCAGGACCTGTCCCCGGCGGACCGCTCGGCGCTGTGCGAACTGTCCGGCCTCCCCGAAGGCCCCTTCACCCTCGCCCAGGCGGCCGCCCGGCTCGGCAGCGGACAGCACGAGGTGCTCCGCCGGCTGGAGTCCCTGATGGACTCCGGAGTGCTCCTCACCCCGGACAGCGAGATCACCGCCCACGCCGCACGGTACGAACTACCGCGGCTCATCCGGGTGTTCGCCCGTGAACAGACCGCCCTGCGACAGCCGCCTGTCACCCGGATACCCGAGCCGCCGGTCACCCGGATACCCGCCTGAACCGCCCACCGGACCCCACCGCCACCTGGGCCTTTACCGGATCCCAACCGCTACGGTCCGCGTCCCGAACCGTCCTGGCCGACGCTTCGGAGGAGGCCGACCCACAGACCGGGGCCGACCCCACGGACGGAGGGTGAGCACGCCATGCAACTCGCCGAGCTGATGTCCCTCCGCCCGGTCCCGTCCGCGGGCCTGCTGGTCACCGTCACCGGGCGCTGCCCGCTGCACTGCGCCCATTGCTCCACCACCTCGACCATGGCCTCCCCGGAACCGGACTCCGCCCGGCTCCTGAGGTTCGTCGGTTCCTTCGAGGCCACCGACCGCCCCGAGGTCCTGATGCTGACCGGTGGTGAACCACTGCTGCGCAGCGACCTCACCGCCGAACTGGCCGGCCGGGCGCGCGCCGCAGGCACCCGGGTCGCCCTGCTCACGGGTGCCTGGTTCGCCGCCCGCGGCGCCGGGAACCGCCCCGGGTCCGGACCCGGGGAGTCGGACCGTGCCGTGATCCCGCCCGCCGTCCTGCGGGCGATCGGCGCGCTCGACCACTTCTCGGTGAGCGTCGACGCCTTCCACGAACGCGAGGTCCCCCGCGCCCGCGCCTTCTCGGTGGTGCGGCAGGTCCTCGACCTGGGGATCGCCTGCAGCTTCCACGTCGTGGGCGACGGACCGCGGGACCCCTACCTCGCGGACGTGACCACCGACATCCGCCGCACGTTCGGCGACCGCGTCCCCATGCTGGTCAACTCGCTGCGCCCGGTGGGCCGCGCCGCCTCCTGGGCCGCCGCGAAAGCCGTCCCCGCCCCCGACCCCGGCCGGGTGCGGCCCTGCTCGATGGCCGCCTGGCCGGTCGTGGCGGCCGACGGCACCATCCTGGCCTGCTGCAACCAGCACACCGTCGACCGCCGGCCGGCCCCCGCCCACCTGACGGTCGGCCACCTCGACGGCAGCGACTGGGCCTCCGTGAGCCGGCGCGTACGGTCGGCGCCCGCCCTGCGAATGATCAGGACGGTGGGGCCGGCCCATCTGACCGCCCGCTACGGCACGGCGGCCGGTGCCGGTCCGCGGCCGGGGTACTGCGACGGGTGCCGCTCTCTGGGCGAGCACCCCGAAGTCCTCGCCGCCGCGGACCGGCTGGCCGGCGGCCCGGCGGGTGCGCTGCTCGACCTCCACGTCGCGCAGCGGCAGCGGGAGGCCGGCCCGGTGTCGTTCGTACGACGGCACGGCACGGCCGGGTACGAGGACCTGGTCGCCCTGCCCGGAGCACCGCGGTGAGCACCCCGATGGGCACCGCGGTGAGCACCGCCGCCGGTCTCCGGGCGCGGCTCGCGCTCACCGAGCCGATGGTGCGGGCGGCCACCGACGCACTGTGGCGGCCCACCGGACTCGCCCCGCGCTACGCGACGTACCTCGCGGTGATGCACGGCGTGATCCGGGCCTCGGTCCCGCTCATGGAACGCGCGGCCACGCTGTGCGCCGCGCTCCGCCCGCACGATCCGGTCGCCGCACCGCTGGAGCGCTACCTCCGGGTCCACGCCGAGGAGGAACGCGGCCACGACGACTGGCTGCTGACCGATCTCGCCGCGCTCGGCGACACCGCGCCCGGCGACACCGCGGCGGCCGTCGCCGGCGAGCAGCCGGCGCCGTCGACCGCCCGGTTCGTGGGGGCCCAGTACTACTGGATCGAGCACCACCACCCGGTCGCCCTGCTCGGATACATCGCCGTACTGGAGAGCAACGCCCCCGCTCCCCGGCTCGCCGACCACATCGCCTCGTCGGGCGTCCCCGAGGCCTCGCTGCACACCGTCCGCGCACACGCCGAGCTGGACGACGGACACACCGCCGACCTCTTCGAGCTGCTCGACGCCCTTCCGCTGACGCCCGTCCTGCGGCGGGCCGTCACCACGAGCGCCCTGCACACCGTGGACGGCCTCATCGGGCTGTTCACCCGGATCGCAGGGGAACCACGCCCGATCCGCCGCCTCCCGGGAGGAACGCACCCGTCATGAGCGAACACCTGGAAGAACCCGTGGCAGCCGGCGGTCCCGACGACCGCGGGGACGACACGCTCCGCGCCCTGGAGATCCACGGCTTCGGACTCGCCGCACTGACCGACGAACAGCGCCAGGTGCTGCGGGACCTGAGCGCGGAGGAGCTCGAACTCGTCCTCGACCTCAAGGGCCGGCTCGACGAGGCGGGCCCCGAGGTGCAGGCGCACAGCGAGATCGCCGGCGGAGCGCTGTTCTGACACCGGGGCCGTGCGGCCCAGCGCACTCGCGCACCCGCGCACCCGCGCCGACCGTCCGCGAACCGTCAGCCAGGAGGAGCCAGCCATGCGGTGTGCAGCCTGCGACCGCGCGATGCCGTCCGGAGCACGCTTCTGCCCGTCCTGCGGCGTGCCCGCCGACCGCGCGGGCGCCTCCGCCCCCGCCGAGGAACGCAAGATCGTGACCGTCGTCTTCTGCGACCTGGTCGGCTCCACCGCGCTCTCCGGAGTACTGGACCCGGAGACCCTGCGCACGGTCGTCCTGCGGTACTTCGACCGCATGCGGGCGCCGCTGGAGGAGTGCGGGGGCACGGTCGAGAAGTTCATCGGGGACGCCGTCATGGCCGTCTTCGGGGTGCCCGTCACCCACGAGGACGACGCCCGGCGGGCGCTGTCCGCGGCGCTCGCGATGCTCGCCGCGGTACACGACCTCAACGAGAACGAACTGCACCCCACCCTGGGCATCCGGCTGGCCGTGCGGATCGGCGTCAACACCGGGCCCGCCGTCACGAGCACCGACGTGTCCACCCGGCAGGCCCTGGTCTCCGGGGAGACGGTCAACGTCGCCGCCCGGCTGGAACAGCACGCCGCCGAGGGCGAGGTCCTGATCGGTCCCGAGACCCGGCGGGCGGCCGGCCCCAGCGCCCGCTCCGAGCCGGTCGGCCCGCTGCGGCTCAAGGGGAAGACGGCGCCGGTGACCGCGTACCGGCTGCTCGCCGTCGCCGAGGACGACCCGCGGCTCTCGCGCCGCTTCGACGTGCCCCTCGTCGGCAGGACGGCCGAACTCGGCGTGCTGCGGCAGGCGTTGCGGGACGCGACAGGGCGGCACGACGCACCGAACGTCCTCGTCGTGCACGGCGAGGCCGGCATGGGCAAGACGCGTCTGGTCCACGAGTGGCTCAGGGACACGGGTCCCGCCTGCGCCCAGGGCTCCGGCCGTTGCCGTCCCTACGGCGAGCACGGAAGCCTCGCACCGCTGGCGGACGCGGTGCGGGAGGTGCTGCGGGACTTCCCCGGCATACGGGATCCGGCCGGAGCCGACGGGGACACCGAAGGGGACGCCGACGAGCGCGACGAGATCAGGCAGGCCCTCGCGCTGCTCGCCGGCGGTCTGCTGGAGGACGGCACGCCGAACCCCTCGGTCGACGACACCTGCGCCGCGACCGGCGACCTCCTGGCCGCGCTGGCCCGCAGGCGGCCGGTCGTGCTGGTGGTGGACGACTGCCAGTGGGCCTCGGACGTGCTGCTCGACGCCCTGGGCACACTGGCCGCTGACCTGACCGCCTCGCCCGTACTGTTCGTCTGCCTGGCCCGTCCTGACCTCCTGGACCGCCGCTCCGAGTGGGCGTCGACCGGGCGGGCCACCAGGTCGCTGCCCCTGCCCGGCCTGACCGCCCATGAGGCCGCGACCGTCGCGGAGACCCTCATGGAGGTGGGCGCGCACGGTTTCGGCGCGGCCGTCGCCGAGGACACCGCGGCCGGGTCCGGCGTACCCGCGCACGTGCTGGAGGCGGCGGGCGGCAACCCGCTCCACCTGGAGCACCTGGTCGCGGCCGTCATGGAACACGGGTCCGGCTACCGGGCCCGGGGCGCCGACGGATTGCCGACCACCCTGCAGGCCCTGCTCGGCGCGCGGATCGGTGGGGGGGGGCGGGGGGCGCGGCCCAAAGTGGTAGACCCGGCCGGGGGGGGGGGGGGGGTGACCGCGGCCCCCGGGGCCGCGCGGGGCGGCCGCCGGGGCGGGGGGCGCCTCGGTTGCCCCCCCCCCCCCCCCGCCGCCGCCGGGGGCGGTGTTGGGGCGGCCGGGCGGGCCCCCCCCCACCACTTTGGACCTCGCGGCCGTGGTGGGGCGGGAGTTCACCGCGGCCGACGTGGCCGCGCTGGCCGAGCGCGACCACGACGGTGTGCCCGCGGACGTCCTGGCCGGCGCCCCGGTGGGCGGTGACGCCGTGCCGTCCCTGCGCGGCGGCGTCGAGGCCGCGCTCGTGCGCCTGCGCGGGCACCGGCTCGTGGACGCGCCGGACGCGCCGGACGGGAGCGGACGGGAGACGTCCGTGTTCCGGTTCAGCAGCGGTCTCCTCCACGAGGTCACCTACCACTCCATGGCGAAGCGCGCCCGGGCCGAGCGGCACGAACACCTCGCCGCACAGCTCGGCGCCCGGTCGCCGGACGCGGCCGCAAGCGGCGAGGACCGCACGGAGGACCGCACGGACAACCGCACGCAGGACCGCACGGTGGAGGCGAGCGCGGCGATGGCCGGCCACCTGGAGCACGCCTACCGCTACCGGACCGAACTGGGGATCACCGGGCCCCGTACCGAAGCACTGCGGCGCTCCGCCGCCCACCTCCTGGTCGAGAGCGGCACCCGTGCCCTCGCCCGTTCCGACCTCGCCTGGGCGGACGGCCTCCTGCGCCGGGCCCTCGGGCTGGCCCGGGACGGGGAGCCCGACCGGATCGCCGCCACCCGCGGACTCGGCGAGGTCTGCCTCGCCACCGGTCGCACGGACGAGGGGTGCTCCCTGCTGCGGGACGTCCTGACCACGCCCGCCCCGCACACCGTCGAGACGGCGCACATCGTCGAGACCGCGCACACCGTCGAGACCGCGCACGCGCGGCTCGTGCTCTCCGTGGTGTCCGCTGACCTCGCGGGCGGCACCCCGGGCGAGATCGCCCAGCGGACCATGGCGGTCTTCGAACGGGCCGGCGACGAACTCGGCCAGGCCAGAGCGGCCGTCCGGCTGGCACAGGAGCGCCAGTTCGAGGGGCGGCACGAAGCCGCCGACCTCCTCCTGAGCCGCGGCCTTGAGCACGCACGGCGTTCCGGCGCCGAGCCCGAACGCGCCCTGGCGCTGGGAGCCATGGGCATCTCCCTGTGGCGTGGCCCCGAACCCGTGCCCGGGGCGACGGCCCGCGCGCGGAAGCTGCTCGCCGAGCACGGCGAACAGCGGCCGACGGTCCGGCTGACACTGAACTGCCCGCTGGCGGTGCTGTTCGCGCTCGGGGAACGGTGGCAGGACGCGCACACCTGCCTCACCCGGGTACGACGACTCGTGGACGGCCTGGGCTACGCCGAGGGGGCGGTGGTGCTGCCGCTGTTCCACGCCACCGTGGAGGCCCTCGCGGGCGACGAGCGGCACGCGCTGGAACTGCTCGACGAGGGCATCGCCGCCGCGCACGCGCTCAGGGCAGACGGACTGCTGGCCGCGCTGCACCGGGAGTCGGCGCGGCTGCTGCTGGACGCGGACAGGGTCGACGAGGCGGTGGCCCACCTGACCGCGGCCACCGGCCCGGACGGTCCGGGCGGTCCGGACGGTCCGGACGGTCGGGGCACCGTCTCGCCCGCCCCGGCGGCACCGGCCCGCTCCGACGCAGCCGACCTCGACGGACTGCTGGCCCGCATCGCCGTGACCGAGGGCCGGCCCGCGGCCGCCGTCGCGCTCTCCGAACGCGCCGTGCGCCACGCCGTCGGCACCGACTCGACGGTCGTCAGGGCGATCGCCTGGCTCGACCGGTCCGAGGTCGTGCGGCGGACGGGCGGGGCGGCGCAGGCGCGCGCGGCGGCGGAACGGGCCGTCACCTGCTTCGAGTCGAAGGGACATCTGCCCGGTGTGCGCCGGGCCGCGACGGCCCTCGACGCCCTCGACGCCACTCCCGCGCACACCGGCGGTGGCTCCCGCCCCGGCACGGCTCCTCTCCCCGACCGGACACCGAAGGGCCCCTGAATGGACACGGTACAGACGGCGCCGCGCCGCCCCGACCTGGTGTGGAGCCTGCGCGGCAGGCGACCCGAGGACATCGGGGTCACCGCCGACGACGAGCGCCCCGGGTCGGCACGCGAGGGGGAGGACGCCCGCGGACGCGGTGTCCGCGTGTGTGTCGTGGACTCCGGTGTGGAGGCCGGCCATCCGCTGGTCGGCCGGGTCGACGGCGCCTGGGCCGTGACGAAGGACGAGCACGGGATCGGCGTCACGGAGACCGCGGCCACGGACAGCTGCGGTCACGGCACGGCCTGCGCGGGGATCATCCGCAGGATCGCGCCGGAATGCGAGCTCTACAGCGTGCAGGTGCTCGGCAGGACGTTCGGCGGGACCGGGGACGTCCTGCTGGCGGGCCTCAGGTGGGCGATCCACGAGGGTTTCGACGTGATCAACCTGAGTCTGTCCACGACCCGGGCACGGTTCGTCGAGGAACTGCGTGTCCTCGCCGACGAGGCGTACTTCCGCCGGACCGTCATCGTCGCCTCGGCCCACAACTCCACGGTGGAGAGCTTCCCCTGGCGGTTCGCGTCGGTGATCTCCGTGGGCAGCCACGCGGAGGACGACCCCGACCTGCACCTCTACAACCCCAGTCCGCCGGTGGAGTTCTTCGCTCCGGGCCAGAACGTCCAGGTCGCCTGGCTCGGCGGCGCGACGATCCGCACGACGGGCAACAGTTTCGCCACGCCGTACATCACGGGACTGTGCGCCCGTGTCCTGTCCCGGCACCGCAGGCTGACGAGCTTTCAGCTCAAGAACGCGCTCTACCTTTCCGCGGCCAACGTACACACCGGCATGAGGGGTGCTTCGTGAACGACGACAACGCTGAGACCGACGCGGCGAACGACCTGCTCTCGCAGGAACTCCTGCGGTCCGTGGTCGACGTGGCGCGCGCCATCTTCGGTGCCGCCGCCAGCTCGGTGTTCCTGCTGGACGAGGCGCGGCAGGAACTGGTCTTCCAGGCGGTCTCAGGGCAGGGTGAGGACGTTCTGGTGGGCCGGCGGTTCCCCGCGAAGAGCGGTGTCGCCGGCTGGGTGGTGATGTCCGGCGAGCCCGTCATCGTGGACGACCTCTCGCACCGCTCCGACTTCGACCGGGCGTTCGCCGAGTCCACGGAGTACGTGCCCGACGCCCTGATGGCGGCTCCGCTGACCCACGAGGACCGGATCCTGGGCGTGCTGGAGGTCCTGGACCCGGCTCCCCAGTCCCGGTCCAGCCTCGACGAGCTGGATCTGCTGGCGCTGTTCGCCCGGCAGGCGGCCTTCGCCCTGCGGGTGGTGCTCGACCGCCGGCGGCGCGCGGCGGGACCGGACCTCTGCGGCGAGGATCTCGCGGCGGCCCTGCGCATGGCGGAGGACCTTCGCCGCCTGCTGGGAACATCCACCTGACAGTCTGCCGACGGGCCGACGGGCCGACGGGCCGACGGGCCGACGGGCACCGGGACGGGGCTCGGAAGTCCGCAGGCCCGCAGGCCCGCAAGCGCCAGGCAGGAGCCTGCCGAGGGCCTGCGGGCGCGCCTAGGACCGGGGGGACGGGGCGGGGCGGCCTATGAGGGGGGCGCCCTGCGGGGAGGGCGGCGCGGATCCGTGCGGGGGCGCGGATCCGCGCGGGGCCCGGTGAGGACAGCGCGGGCCCGTGAAGGGGGCGGCCCCATGGAGGGCGCGGCGCGGGGGCGGCGCGGGGGCGGCCCGGAGGTGGCGCGGTTCCGCGCGGGGTGGTTACGGCCCCGTGCGGGCCCGTACCGGCGGCTCCCTCAGAGGGTGAGCCGTCGGTCCGGGGCCGCGGTCGGCCGTCCGCGTGGTTCCCGCGGGGGCGTGTGCCGGGCGGTCGCCGCTAGGCGCAGCGTGCGGCAGCGTGCGGCGCCGGTGAGTTCGTACGGCACCAGCATCAGCTCGTCCGCACCCGACCGGCGGGCCAGCGCGTCCAGTTCGGCGTTCACCTTCGCCGGCGCGCCGAGGACCACCTGGTTCTCGTCGAGGGTCCGGCGGGCCACCTGGAGGGCCCGGGCCGGGGACAGCGTGGTGTCCGCGGCGGCCTCCCGGTAGGGGCCGCCCAGCCGCGCCGACGCGTCGAGGGCCAGCGCCTCGGCCTCCTCGTCGGTCTCCGCGCAGACCACGTTGACCGAGACGACGAGGTACGGCCGCCCGCCCGCCCGGGCCGCCCGGAAGGCGGAGCGGTAGTGGGCCGTCGCCGCCGGCCGGCACTTGGACCGGCCCAGGTGATGGCCGTACGCGAACGGCAGCCCCCGCTCCGCGGCGATCCGCGCGCTCGCCTCGCCGGCGCCCAGGACGTGGACCTCGGGCGGGCTCGACGGACGGGGCGTCAGCGGCAGCGGGTGGAAGCGGTGTTGCTCCGGTCCGCGGTCCAGCAGGAAGCCCAGGAGTTCGTCGATCCGCTCCGGGAACTCGGCCGCGCCGAGCGGATCACGGCGCAGGGCCGCCTCCATGAGTCCGTCCGGCCTCACGGGCCCGGCCACGGACCGGCCGAGGCCGAGGTCGATCCGTCCGGGATGCAGCGCCTGGAGGGTGGCGAACTGCTCGGCGACCGTCAGAGGAGGGTGGTTGGGCAGCATCACCCCGCCCGAACCCACCCGGATCCGCTCGGTCCGCGCCGCGATGTGCGCGATCAGCACAGCGGGTACACCGCTCGCGGTCCGGTGCGAGGAGTGGTGCTCGGCGACCCAGAAGCGCGCGTAGCCGTACGCGTCGGCCGTCTCCGCGGTGTCCACCATGTCCTGGAAGGACCGCTCGGGCCCGGTCTCCGGGAGGCGGCCCCCGAGTTCGAGCACGGACCGGGGCACGGGCGGGACAGTCGGGGCGGTCGGGTCCGGAGCGTCCTCGGTCATCGGGTCGGCCACGCTCATGCTTCGCTCCGGAGTGTGTGGTGGACGGGATCGGGTCACGGCCGGAAGGAGCCCGCGAAGTAGGTCAGGGGCTCGCCGGGGGTGCCGCGGGCGAGGTCGCGCACCTCGCCGAGCAGGATGGAGTGGTCCCCGCCGTCGTACACGGCGGTCAGGGCGCACTCCAGCCAGGCCAGCGCGCCCGTGATCAGCGGCGCGCCGGTGACGCGCCCGGTGAACGAGCCGACCGTGTCGAACGCGCCGGGTCCCCGGGGCCGGCGGTGGTCCGCGAAGTACCGGGCCACGTGGTCCTGGCCGGAGCGGAGGATGGAGACCGCGAAGTGCCGCTCCGCGAGCACGGTCGCGTGCACGGCCGCGGTGCGGGCCACGCAGACCAGGACGAGCGGCGGGTCGAGGGAGACCGAGGTGTACGAGTTCGCCGTCATCCCCTGGGGGAGGTCCCGCCCGGCGCTGACCACGGTCACTCCGGTCGCGAACTGCCCGAGCACCGCGCGCAGGGCGTCCCGGGTGGCGGTGGCCGGTGTGAGGGACGGGGTGCTCCTCATCGGCGGGCCGCTCGCCGGGCCGGTGACGTCACGCGGGCCCGTGCCGTGTGGCGGAGCGTGCGGGCGCGGGCCTTCCCGCCGACTTCGAAGGGCGCGATCATCAGCTCGTCCGCGGCGAACAGGTCGGCCAGCGCCTCCAGTTCGGCGCCGACCTTCGCGGGTGAACCGTGCACCACCTGGTACTCGTCGAGGATCCGGCGGGCCAGGTGTTCCTCCCGGGCCGGGGACAGCGGGCCCGGAAACGCGGCGTTGCCGGAGTGGGCGGCCATGTGGACGGCGGTCCGCAGGGCCAGCGACTCGGCCAGGTCGTCGGTCTCGGCGCACACCACGTGGACCGAGACGGCGAGGTGGGGCCGGGAGCCGTCCTGCCCGGGGTGGTCCGGATCAGGCCGGAACGCCGCCCGGTAGCCCTCCACGGCCTCCGGGCGGCAGACGGAGCGGCTGAGGTGGTGGCCGTAGACGAAGGGAAGTCCGCGTTCCCCGGCGAGGCGGGCGCTGGTCGTGCCGGCGCCCAGGACGTGGACCTCGGGCGGGGTGGCGGGTCGCGGCGTCAGCGGCAGGGAGTGGAAACGGTTGCGGTCCGGGCCCCTGCCGAACAGGACCCCCAGCAGTTCGTCGATCTGGGCGGGGAACCCGGTGCCGGCCCCGGGGGCCCGCCGCAGGGCCGCCTCCAGCAGCCGGTGGCCTTCGGTGCTGCCGGCGGAGGGGCGGCCGATGCCCAGGTCGATGCGCCCGGGGTGGAGGGTCTGCAGGGTGGCGAACTGCTCGGCGACCGTGTACGGCGGGTGGTTGGGCAGCATCACCCCGCCCGAACCCACCCGGATCCGCTCGGTGCGCGCCGCGATGTGCGCGATCAGCACGGCGGGGACGCTGCTGGCGCTCGTGCGCACGGCGTGGTGCTCGGCGACCCAGAAGCGCCGGTAGCCGTGCGCGTCCGCGGTCCTGGCCGTGTCCACCATGTCCCGGACCGCCTGCTCGGCACTCGTTCCGGCCGGATGGCCGCCCCGTTCGAGCACGGAGAGCGGCAGGGACGGTTCGGCGGGGTCCGCGGACCGCGGCGCGTGCTGGGAGGTCGTGGTCATGCGTCACTCCGGGTGGGCTCCTGGGGAGCGCTGGGGGCGGCGGTCGGCGTCGGCAGGGTGAAGGCCAGGAGCGCGAGCACCAGGTAGGAGACCGCCAGGACCAGGGCGGTCACCGCCAGCGAGCTGGTGGTCAGCAGCAGCGCGGCGGCCAGCGGCGCGCAGGGCTGGAGCAGCTGGACGACGAAGTCGTTGGCGGTGGTGACGCGGCCGTAGATCTCCGGGGGGACCGAGGTGGCCATGACGGAGACGACGGCCGCGTTGATCGCCGGGACCAGCAGGGACATCGCGGAGAACGCGGCGACGAACGCGAGGGTGCTCCCGCTGAGCCACGCGAGCGTCAGGAGCGCGCCGGCGGCCGCCGGTCCGGAGGCGACGAGGACCGGCAGGGGCAGTCTGCGCTGGAGGAAGGGAGCGGCTAGCGAGCCCAGCAGCCCCGCCATGGCCGCGCTGCTGAACGCGTAGCCGACGGCCGCGGCTCCACCGGGCCGGTCGCCCACTCCGAGCATCAGGGCGGAGCCGAACATGCTGAAGACCACGGTCATACCGCTGAAGAAGACGGTGGAGCGGCGCAGGAACGGGTCGTGCGCCAGGTGCCGGAAGCCGATGGTCAGCCGGTCCCGGAACCCCGCCGCCGGCGCCTGCCGCACCGGCTCCGGACCGGGCGGGGCCGGCGGGGCCCCGACGGGTTCCGGTACCGCGGGGTCCTTCGGCGGCGCGGTCGCCGCCCGTTTGCGCGACACCATGGCGGCGACGCAGAGTGCCGACGCCAGGAAGGTGACCGCGTCGACCGCGAAGGGCAGCGCGGGGTACACCCCGACGAGCAGTCCGCCCGCCGCGGGGCCCGCCATCGACACCCCGTAGGCGCGGGCCTGGTTCAGTGACACCGCCGAGGGGATCTGCTCGCTGCTGACGACGCGCCGGATCAGCTGGAACTGCGACGGCTTGAACACCTCCATGGCGCTCGCGGAGGCGATGACCGCGACGATCGCCAGCCACATCGGCAGGGGCCCCGCGAGCAGGAACAGGGCCACGGACGCGGAGACCACGAGGCGCGCGAGGTCGCAGGCGATCACGAGCCTGCGCTGGTCCTGGTGATCGCTCAGTATCCCGGCGGGGATGCGGACCAGCAGGCCGGTGACGGCCACCACCGTGGTCACCGCGGCCACGGAGGTGGGGGGATGGCCCCCGGCCAGCAGGACGAGCGGCAGCGCCACCCCGGCCATCGAGGAGCCGAACCCCGACAGCGTCTGCCCCACCCACAGCAGCCGGAACTGCCGGTTGTGGCGCAGCACCGAGGTCCGGCCCCCGTCCGCCCGCACGGCCTCGGTGGTCACGAGCCGTCCCCCGGGGCGGGCCGCGCGCCGGTCAGCAGGTCGTCGAGGAGGAAGTTCCGGTTGGTGCGCTGCCCCGGGGCGGCGTGCCGGACCCGGTCGAGGAACAGGGCCACGCCCGCCGAGCCGCTCGCGAGGTCGCAGGATTCCCGCAGTGACTGCTCTCCGGGGAAGACGACGCCTTCGGGGCGCCGCAGGGTGTGGCAGAGCACCGCCTCCGCCGCCCGCTGCGCGTCGCCGAGGAGTTCCGGGTCGCCGAGGAACTCGTACGCGTCCAGGAGGGTGTTGCCCAGGCCGCTGATGCCGTGGAAGAGCTGGGGAAGACCGGTGTACTTGCGGCGGACGTCGGGGAGGACGCGGTCCACTTCCTTGCGCAGCCGGTCCTCGCCGGTGACGTCCCAGTAGCGCAGGAGGGTGGTCAGCACGCCGGCCGTGCCCGCGTCCCAGTAGTGGCGCCGTACCCGCGGGCCCTCGCTCTGCGCGAACGACGGGAAGGACAGCACTCCGCTGGTCGAGTGGATGGGGTGGGAGAGGTCGAACTCCAGCGCCGCGAGCCCGAGGTCGAGCAGCCGCCCGTCGCCGGTGGCCCCGTGCAGGGCGAGCAGGAACATGGCGACGCCGGACGCGCCGTAGCCGTAGCCGACCGGGATCCGGTCGGCCGAGTCGGGCCAGTGCGCCCGGCCGTCCTCCCAGCGGGCCTCCGCCGTCAGACGGTCGCCGATCGCGACGGCGCGGTCGAGGAACTCCTGCACCCCGTGGTCGCGCCACAGCCGCAGACAGGCCATGCCGTGGCCCGCCGCGCCGGTCAGGACGCCGGGTTCGGTGTGCAGCAGCGGATGGCCGCCGGCCTCACGCAGCAGCCGGACCGCCTGGTCCCGGTGGCCCAGCGCGGACAGCGACCAGGCCACGCCCGCCGAGCCGTAGTAGAGGCCGGGGGGCAGCGCGTCGTGGTCGGTCGGCCGGCGCAGGGTCCAGGAGAGAAGGGCGTCGGGAATCTCGTGGCCCAGGGTGTGCATCGCGTACAGGCCGCCGTGCGCGCCGTGGGCGAGGGAGAGCGGGTTGGTCTCGAAGACCAGGACGTCGGCGGGCAGGAGCCGGTCCTCGCGTTCGACGGTCGCGGTCCCCTTCATGTAGTCGACGACGCCGTCGAGCACCTCGGTGATCCGCTCGTGCAGGTCGGCGCTGCGTTCCGGTTCGGGCCGCAGCCGGTGGGCGAGCGGCGGCGGCCGGCGCCAGGCGGTGTCGAAGGGCAGCCCGGCGATCCGCCGGCGGAGCACGGCCGGGTCGGGCAGCTCCTCGTCCTCGCTGTAGAGGTCGCTGATCAGTGAGGTGAGTTCGGCGGGCAGGTCGAGGTCCCGGGCCACCTCGGTCATCAGGCGCAGCGGGAGTTCGTGGTCGACCATGTCGTTCTGCTGGCAGGCGAGCATGGTCGCCAGCATCAGGCCGCCGAGCGCGTAGTAGTCGGTGCGGCGGTCGCCGTGCTTGGCGGCCAGGGCGCGCCGGGTGACCATTCCCGGCGTCATGAGCCCGGCTCCGGGGGCGCCGTCCTCGTGGAAGGCGGACTCCAGGTCGATGACGCTGATCCGGTCGTCCGGTGTGACCATGACGTTGGTGGGGGACAGGTCGCCGAGGACGATGCCGCGCTCGTGGCAGAGCGCGATGGCGTCGGCGAGCTGCAGCCACACCCGCTGCAGGCGCTGGTAGTAGGCGGTCAGCCGCGCGGCCGACAGGTCGAGCTCGAACACGGGGTTCTCGGTGGTGACGATCAGTCCCAGATGGCTGTCCCCCACCCATTCCTCGACGAGGTAGGAGTGTTCCCACTGCCGGAAGAAGTCGAGGGGGCGGACGAAGAATCCGCTGTCGGCCAGTTCCGTCAGCAGGTCGTACTCGTGGCGCAGCAGTACGACCGCGTCGAGGCCGTCGGGCCCGACCTCCACACCGGGGCGGGCCTCGCGCAGCACGACGTCGGCGCCGGTGACGGTGTCCACCGCGCGGTAGATGCCGCCGCGGTTGCTGAAGGCGATGGCGCTCCCGATCTCGTACCGGCCGTTCAGCACGCGCTTCACCGCCGGCGCGTCCTGTTCCTCCGGGTGCGCGGCGGGGGGCGGGCCCTCGCCGGTCACGGGATCCGTGGTCCACTCCGGCATGGACCAGTACGGGGTCCGGGTGTCGAGGACCAGGGCCCCGTCGGGGGACTCGATCAGCAACTCCCGCACGCCCAGGGGCTGGAGCCGGAACCTGCTGGTGAAGCCGCCGTAGCGGTACGAGACGACGCGGGAGCCCGGGTAGCGGCGGTCCGACAGGACGTACGGGCCCTCGAAGCCCCGCAACGCCTCGGTGAGCCCGCGGGCGACGTCGTGGAAGGACGTGACGTCGGGCGGGTAGACGGTGATGAACTTGCCGCTGGCCGGACGGGAGAAGGACTTGCTGTTCAGCTCGCGCACCTCGGCGGGGTCGATCAGGAACTTGAAGCGCACGCCCGCGTCGCGCAGCACGGGCAGGCTGCGGCGCAGGGTCTCGGCGCTGGTCCGCGAGGTGGCGGAGACGTGGAGTTTCCAGCCCTGGCCGAGTTCGGGCGCGCCGGGCGGGTCCCCGACGAGCCAGTGTCCGTGGCGCCGCAGCCGCCAGTTCCCCGGCATCGCCGCACGGAACTCGGTCAGATGGGCGCTGCCGGGCTGGCGGCGGACGGGGTCCTCGAACCAACGGGGGTCGTACCTCAGGTAACGCAGCATCGTGTTCCAGGGGAGCTGCATGCCTACGGGGTCCTTTCTCGTCCGCGTCCGGCTACCGGGCTCGACCGCCGGCCGGGCCGGTGGTCCACCACGGCCCGGCCGACGCCGTACTACTGGGGGTGCGTCACGAGCAGAGCGAGCCGTTGCAGGAGCTGCAGCTCCCCGCCGCCGGGTCGTCGATGATCCCGGCCTGCGACGCGTCCTCGATGCCCTGCAGGCCCAGGACCGCCTCCGCGGAGTGCGCCTCGACCTCCGGCTCCTCCTGGGACTGCGCGTCCTCGACGACCTCTTCGGGGGTGGGTTCGATGTCCTCGGCCATGGTGGTCCTCCGATGGGTTCCACGGGCCGGACGGCGATCGCCGACCGGTCCCACCGAAGCTAGGCGGGGTCAATTCGGGATCGGTGAACCACCGGTATGCAAGTGGTATGTGCACCCAGGAACGGACCCGCGGCCGGGGGCCCGCCCCCGCTGAGGGGAGATGGCACGCGCCGATGAACCGGCGGCCTCCGGGGGACGGGTGGGTGGATCACCCTTGCGCGGAGTCGTCCTGAGGGCGTGTCATGCCTTTCGCGCCAGTCCGGCGGCGATGAGCTGCTCCCAGACCGTGAACTCCCGTTCCTCGCCGCTGCCCCACGGGTTTTCGGTCCGGCCGGGGCGCCACAGCGGCGCGGGGACGATTCCCGGATCGAGGATCTCCAGGCCGTCCAGCAGCGTTGCTATCTCCGCGTCGGTACGCCACCGGCCGCGGCCGAACGTCCGCTGGAGGACTTTCTCGGCCTCCTCGGTCTCCTGGTTGTCGCCCGAGCGGAAGTGACTGACGAAGAAGTGGCTTCCTGAGGGCACGTGGTCGCGCCAGTGGCGGACGATGCCGGCCGGGTCCTCGTCGTCGTTGACGTGGTGGAGGATGGCGCTGAGGATGACGGCGACGGGCCGGGAGAAGTCGATGACTTCGATGGTGTCGCGGTGGGTGCGGATGCTTTCGGGGTCGCGAACGTCGGCCGCGACGACGCGGGTCCGCTCGTTGTTCTCCAGCAGCGCGCGACCGTGGACCAGTACCTGGGGGTCGTTGTCGACGTAGACGACCCGGGAATCCGGGGCGTGCCGCTGCGCGACCTGATGGACGTTGTCCGCGGTCGGCAGGCCACTGCCCAGGTCGATGAACTGCCGGATGCCGGTGGTCGTCGCGATCTCCCTGATCGCCCGCGTCAGGGCCGCGCGGTTGGCGAAGGCGACCGTCACCGAACCGGGCAGGTCGCGCTTGAACACGTCGCCGATCTCACGGTCCGCGGCGTAGTTGTCCTTGCCGCCGAGCAGGTAGTCGTAGACGCGGGCGATGCTGGGCCTGGTCGGGTCGATGGAGGAGTGTTCGTACGGCACGGTGCCCATTCTTCCCGCAACATCGCCCGCGCTCAGGCGTTTTGGGGACAACCGGCCGGTCGGGACGGCGCGGACGCACTGGTCGGAGTGGGTCCGCGCCGTATCAGGGCTGCTTTCAGGGCTGCTTGAGCGTGCTGGACAGAAGGTGGGAGTCGAGGAGGGAGACGTTGGCCGTGCCGGTCTGCGCGTAGCCGGCGAGCATGCGCTTGGTCAGGACGAGGGTCTCGGGCGAGCGTCGGACGAGCGGTCTCGTCCACGCGTCGACGGTGCGGTCCAGAAGGTCGGAGGGAACCACCTTGTGGAGCAGGCCGATCCGGTGGGCGGTGGAGGCGTCGAAGACCTCGCAGGTGAGCGCCAGTTCGCGGATCGGCGCGACGCCGACCTCGGATATCAGCCGGCCGAGGGCCCCTCCCCAGGCGGGCGGGAGGCCCAGCGCGACCTCGGGCATGCGGAACCGGCAGGTGTCCGAGCCCGCCCGCAGGTCGCAGAACGCGGCAAGGGCGAGTCCGGCGCCGACGACCCTGCCGTGGAGCCGGGCGATGGTGACGGCGTGGGTGTTCTCCAGGGCGTGACAGAGGCGGTGGGCCTTGTCCACGGCCCGTCGCAGGGCGGCGCCGGACGGATCGGCGTTGACCGCGTCCAGGTACTCGCCGCGGTCCGCTCCGGTGCAGAAGTCCGGTCCGGGGGAGGACAGGACCAGGACACGGACGTCGGGCCGTTCGTGCAGTCCGTCCAGCAGGGCGATGAGGTCGTCGATCGCGGCGGCGCTCAGGACGTCGTCCTGCCCGTCGGGATTGAGGCGTACTCGCAGGACGGGACCGTCCTGCTCGGCGTCGATGGCGGAGGGGCGGACGGCAGGGGGCGGGAGTATGTGGTTCATGCGAGGGCGACGTCCAGGTTCAGCAGGCGCCTGAAGGCCACTCTGGGCGCCCGGGGCGGGCGTCGGGCCAGGGTGAGGCGTGGCAGGCGTGCGACCAGTTGGCGGAGGAGGGTGTGGGCTTCGAGCCGGGCGAGCGGGGCGCCGAGGCAGTAGTGGATGCCTCCGCTGAAGGCGAGGTGCTGGAAGGCCTTGCGGTGCGGGTCGAACCGGTCGGGATCGGCGTGCCTGGCCGGGTCGCGGTGGGCGGCGCCCACCATGAGATGGACCATGTCGTCCGCCCGGACCTCGACACCGTCCAGCAGGCCGTCCCGTGCGGCGACCCGGCTGATCACGTGGGTCGGCGGGTCGTAGCGCAGTGTCTCCTCCACGAAGGCGGGTACCAGGTCGGGGCGGGCGGCCAGCAGGTCCCAGCGTGCGGGGTCCTCGACGAGGAGGAGCGTCATGGTCGACAACAGTGTCGACGTGGTCTCCAGGGCGGCCAGCAGGACGAAGAGGACCAGGAAGTAGACCGCTTCATCCGCCTTGTCCTGATCGGACTCCATGGCGTCCCAGGTCGTGATCCAGCGCGACACGGGGTCGTCGCCCGGATGCCCGCGCCGGTCACGGATGAGCCCCATGAAGTAGGACCGCAGTTCGGCCATCGCGACGTCGGACCGGGCCAACTGGCTCGCCGAGGGGAGCAGTTCCTGGGTGAAGACCTGCTCATGGGTCAGTTCGCGCAGCCGTGGCCAGTCGGCTGCCGGCAGGGCGAGCCAGGCGCCGATGGTGGCGATCGGCAGTTCCTCGCTCACCAGGGCGGCGAAGTCCGTATGTTCTTCGCCGTCCCTCAGTCGCTCGGCCACGGCGTCGAGGAAGCCATCGGTCAGCCGGCTGACCGTCCGGCCCATCTGCTGGATGGCCGTCCGGTCGAATCCGCCGGCAGCCCGGCGCACCCTGGTGTGCTCCGGTGGGTTGAGAGCGGGCATCGTGCTGCCTATCTCGCGCGAGGACGGCGCACTCCAGCGGGTGCGGGGGCCCTGCCGGTCGCGCCAGCTCTTGTCCGGCTCCAGCCACTCGGCGCTGCGCAGTACGCGGTCGCAGGCGTCGAAACTGGTGACGAGGAAGCCGCCCCAGGGAGCGGGGCGGACTCCTCCCTTGGACCGTAGTTCCGTGTAGAGGGGGAAGGGATCAGCCTGTCCTTCTGCCGTCCGCAGACGGGAGAAGAGGGAGACGGTGGCGCGGCGGTCGGACGACGACGTCGTGAGGCTGCCCACGGTGGCGGCTCCTTTCTGAGCAACAGCCGCCATACGTACCCGTGGGGTTATTGAAGCATCCAATAACACTGTGTCCTCATAGGGTTACTTACGTCACTCGCCCCTGGTCCATGCCAGGAACCGACTGAAAAGGCCGGACTTGGCCTTGGACGCGGAGTGCCCTGCCGGCTGCTGGTACGAGGCGGTGGAGTGCTGCGCCGCGTGCGCCGGCGAGGCGTCCTGGGGCCGGGAGGACTCCGCGGCGGTCTGGGTCACGCTGCGCGGGGTGAACCGGATCGGGACGCTCACCAGGGACCGGCTCCACGGCGCGGGCACCCAGGCGAGGTCCTGGAAGCGGACGCGTGTCTCGACGTCGGGCAGCCGGTTGAGGAGCGACTCGACGGCGGTGACGGCGATCATGAACGCCGGGTCCTTGGCGGGGCACGCGTGCGGTCCGGCACCGAAGGCGAGGTGGGCCTTGCCGCTGAGCTGCTCGCGGTGCTCGGTCAGCTTCGGGTCGGTGTTGGCCGCGGCGAAGGAGATGACCACCGGGTCGTTGGCGCGCAGGACCCGGCCGCCCAGGTCGACGTCGTGGGTCGGGTAGTGGGCCGCGTAGTTGGCGATCGGCGCGTAGTTCCACAGGGTCTGGACGACCGCGTCCTCGACGGGGAGTCCGGCAGGCCAGTCCTCGCCGAGGTACAGCGCGCTGCTCGTGCCGATGGCCGCGGCCAGCGGCGCCGTGCCGCCGGAGAGCAGGGTCACCAGCTGGTGCAGCACCTCCTCGTCGCTGAGGCCCGCGGCGTGCTGCATGAGCCGCGTCGTCACGTCGTTGCCGGGCCGCCGGTGCTTGAGGGCGATCAGTTCGCCGAGCGCGCCGCCCAGGACCTGGTCGGCGCCGGGGGTGCCTTCGAAGATGCCGCTGATGCCCGCGATGACGCGGTCGCCGATCTCGGGCGGGCAGCCGAACAGGTCGCTGAAGACGAGCAGGGGCAGCGGCTGGGCGTAGTCGGCCATCAGATCGGCCTGGCCGCGCACGTCCGATGAGAACTGGCTGATCAGGTAGTCGGCGGACTGCTGGGTCTGCCGCACGAGCTGGAGCTCGTCGACGCTGGCGAGGCTGTCGGTGACGGCCTGGCGGAGCCGGGCATGGGCGGCACCGTCGCTGAAGAGGGCGTTGGGCCGGTAGCCCATCATGGGCAGCGCCGGGCTGCCCGCGGGGACCCGGCCCTCGTTCAGCGCGTTCCAGCGCCGTGAGTCGCGGACGAAGGAGGCCGGGTTCTGCAGGATGTACAGGGCCGCGTCGTAGCTGGTGACCAGTTCGACCTCGACGTCGGGGGCGATGTCGACGGGGGCGCTGGGGCCGAGCGAGCGCAGGTGGGCGTAGTGGCGCTCGGGGTCGGAGCCGAACTCGGGGCCGAACAGCTGGGTGTTGCCGTGCGCGGGGCACCCGGGCGGCGGTGTCGCGTGGGAGTTGATCTGGTGTTGCATGCCGGCTCCTAGCCGAGTATGGACATGAGGTGCTGCACGAGGGTGATGAGGGACTGCGCCGAGGACGTGCGGTCGCGTACGTCGCAGTGCACGATCGGGGTGTCCTCCGCGAGGTTGAGCGCCTCGCGGACCTCGTCGAGCGGGTACTCGACGGTCCCCTCGAAGTGGTTGACGCCGATGGTGTACGTCAGGCCGAAGCGCTCGACCAGGTCCAGGATGGGGAAGCTGTCGTGCAGTCGGGTGGGGTCGACCAGGACGAGGGCGCCCAGCGCGCCCCGTGACAGTGCTTCCCACATCTCCTTGAAGCGTTCCTGCCCGGGGGTTCCGAAGAGGTACAGCACGAGGGTGTCGCTGAGGGTGAGACGGCCGAAGTCCATGGCCACGGTGGTGGTCGTCTTGTTCGGCGTCCCCGACAGATCGTCGAAGCCCTCGCTGGCCTCGGTGATCTCCTCCTCGGTCTGCAGCGGTTCGATCTCGGAGATGCTGCCGATCAGGGTGGTCTTCCCGACCCCGAAATGACCCACGACGAGGATCTTGACCGAGTTGGAGGTGTCTGGATTCAGATACACGGCTTACGCTCCGAATTTGGTTCTGAGGCCATCCAGCACGGCGCTGAGGAGTTCGCGTTCGGCCCGTTCGACGCGGGGAATGGGCTTGCGTACGAGAATGAGGCCGTCCTCCTCCAGCTGCGCCAGCAGGATCCGCACGATGCCCAGGGGCAGGTGGGTGTGGCCCGAGACCTCCGCCACCGACAGGAAGCCGTCGGCGACCAGATTCATGACCTTGCGTGCCTCGGGTGACAGGGCACGCGCGGCCGCGGACGAGCCGCTGTCGTGCGCGGTCACCAGCGCGGTGTGCTCGTACTCGTGGTCCGAGGGGAGACCACGCCCGTTCGTGATCACGAAGAGAGGGACTAATGGGGTGGTGAGCTCCAGCTCCTCGTCCGATCCGTCAGACATGGTCGGCCCTCTCTCCCCGGCTCTCAGGCGCCAGGATCCCGGGCACGGCGTCGCACAGGCGCGTCGTGAACTTCTCGATGTCACAGGCGTGTTCGGCCGCGGCGGCCAGGAAGCCGTCGTCCCCGGCCGCGATGAGGAAGATCCAGCCGTGCTGGTACTCGATGACCGTCTGCTGCCATTCGGCGTCCTGGGAGCCGCCCGCGAAATCCGCCGCCGCACGGCTGTAGGCGTGAATGCCGGTCATGGCCGCGGACATCGTGTCCGCGAGATCCTGGCCTATCCCCGAGGTCGCCCCGCGCGGCAGACCGTCGGCGCCGAGCAGCAGCGCGTGCAGGGCGCCGTCCACCTCGTCGACGACCTGGTCCAGCTGCTTGAGCACGAAGTTCGAACCGCCGGCCTCGACGCGCTGGGGCCGCACGGCGTCGCTCGTCCGGGAGGGGTCGTCGAGACCGGCCCGCGGCGGTGACGTCAGATTGTTGCCCAGCCTGGCGACCAGCCGGTTCATCCGGAACGACAGCTGCTGCAGGTCGACGTCGGGCTCCGCGGCGGCGGCCAGATAGGCGCCCTGCCCCGCCCCGATGAGGAACACCCAGCCGTGGGAGAACTCGATGACCGTCTGGTTCCACTGCTGTTCCTGCGCCGCGCCGACGAAGTGCGCGGTGGCCCGGCTCAGCGACTGCATCCCTGACATGGCGGCCGAGATCGTCTTCACGTCCTTGTCGGTGAGACGGTCCGTGGCCCCACGCGGCAGCCCGTCCGCCGACAGCACGACGGCGTGCCGGGCCCCGGGGACGTTGTCCACGATGTCCTTGACCATCCATGACATGTCTGTGGTCATGCGTCCTCGGTCCCTTCGGACGACGGGGTCTCGACAGCACGGCCCGACATGGTGCCCCGCTGGATGGCGGCCAGGCCACCGGCCCCCCGGGCCTTCTTGAACGGGCGGGTGGCCCCGCCGGTGGAACTCCCGGTGTCGGTGACGCTCGCCGTGGGGGACTGCCGCTCGCCCCGCTTGGGCAGACCGTGCACCGTGCGGCTCTCGGGTTCGTCCTCCCTGGTGGGGATACGCCGGATCCGGCGCACCGGGGCTTCCTGAGCGGGGGCCTGCGGGGTCTCTTCCATGGTCCACAGCTCCTCAGGCAGCAGGACGACGGCCCGGACGCCGCCGTACCGGGAGACTCCGGTGACGTCCACCTTGAACCCGTACTGGCTCGCGATCAGGCCCACGACGGGGAGACCGAACTTCGGCTGGGCGCCGAGCTGGGACAGGCGGGGGGCGGTGGCGCCGGACAGCAGCACGGTCGCCTTCTGCCGGTCCTCGTCGTTCATGCCGACACCGGCGTCGTCGATCACGATGCACAGGTTCTTCTGCACGCGCTGGAACGTGACCTCGATGGGTGCGTCGTGCTGCGAGAAACTGGCGGCGTTGTCGAGCAGTTCGGCGACGGCGAGGGCGACGGGCGAGACGGCGGACGCCTTCAGCGCCATCCCGCTCTGCTGCATGATCTCGACGCGGTTGAAGTTACGGATCTGCCCCTGGGCGTTGCGCACCACGTCGTAGACGCTGGCGGGCTGGCTGCGACGGCTGAGAGGCGCGCCGCACATGACCGCGATGCCCTGGGCCTTGCGGGCCATCTGGGCGGTGGCGTGGTTGACGTCCAGCAGGTCGGACAGGACCGCGTGTCCGCCGTGCTTGCGCTGGATGCCGTCCAGGAGCGTGGTCTGCTCGGCCGCGAGGCTCTGCAGGAAGCGCACCGCGCCCTTGAGGACCGCCTTGGTGCTCTCCTCCGCCGTCCGTTCGGCGTCCCGCAGTGCGTCGTCCTGCTCGGCACGGAACTTCTGCAAGTCGCCCAGAGCGGTCGAGAGCCTGCTCTGGGCCTCGGCCAGCCGGTGCGCCGACTCACTCTCGAACTGTCGTTTTCTTGCTCCCAGAGCTCTGTTGCGGACGACGAGTGCTAGGACTGCGGCGGCGGCTATCACCGCCGCAGCACCGAGGCACCATATGAGCACGTCTCGATTCATCGATACCTTTCCCGGGGCGCGACATGCAGACATCGCCGGAACGCGCCTCAGAAAGATCCGCAGCGCACACCTTGGGAACTGCATGAGCGCTACTACGAAGAGCAGGCTGGCCTCAGATCACCACAAAGTTGATCAAGGCCGCAGACGCCGCGATGCTATCACCGCGCGCCGCCCCTCCAGAGCGCCCGCTACGCCCTGAAATGGCCTCAACATCCGCTGGAACAAGTCACGTTGCACGCAGAACCGGCCAACTCGGGTCCCCTCAGGCGACTTGAACACGACACGGCTCGCCAGCCTTCAACAAACCTTCACAGCGACACAGGGGGCAACAGGGGTGCGATCCGCCGGAGTCACGGCGTACCGCCCGGGCGGAAGTGCCGCCGTTATCCTTGACCGGTGATCGGCAACCTTGAGTCGTTCCAGGACGAGTTGGCCGCCAGCGGGTTCCCGCGGCTGGTCAACAAGCTGGCCGGGGACGGCTTCCGGGGCGGGATCACCACCCGTGCCCTCGGGCCGCTGCGGCTGGTCTCCCTCGACACACCCGAGAGCGCCTGCGTCGGGCGGGAGCGTGACGCCTCCGACGGCGAGCACCTGGCGATCAAGGTGATGACCCGGGGCCGGACGCGGATCGAGCAGGGCCGCGGCGACGCCGAACTCGGGCCCACCGACCTGGTACTGCTCGATCCCACGCGTACGGTCCGGTTCGAGAGCACCGCCGCGGCGCACGTCACCATCCTGGTGCCGCGCCGGGAGCTCCGGATCAGGCCCGCGCAGATCGACCGGCTCATCGGCGTACGCATCGACGGCAGCCACGGCCCGGGCGCTCTCGTCTCCGTGCTGGCCCGGCAGTCGGCGCGGTCGGCGACCGGGTTCCGCGCGGCGGAGGCGCTGCGGTCGGCGGCGGCCGTCGTCGAACTGATCGCGGTCGCACTGGAGGCCCGGCTCGGCGACGAACAACCGGCCCCGGACGAATGGCTGCGGAGCAGGATCACCGGCTACATCGAGGCCCGGCTGGCCGATCCCGACCTGTCCCCGCGCGGCATCGCCGTCGCCCACAACATGTCCGTACGCCGGCTGCACAAGCTGTTCGAGGACCAGCCGCTCACCGTCGCGGCCCTGATCCGCCGTCGCCGCCTGGAGCGCTGCCGGGCCGAGCTGACCGGCAGCGGACGTACGGTCACCGCCGTCGCCGCCCGGTGGGGATTCTCCGATCCCACCCATTTCAGCAAGCTCTTCAAGGCGACGTACGGCTACAACGCCCGTGCGCTGGTTACCAGCAACCGTGCACGGACGACCAGGACGCGCACAGCCGGCCCGGACGAGGATGGTGGTGACCAGGACACGCAAGAACAAAAGGAGAAGTCGTGGCGAAGGTAAACATCGTCCGCCCCGGTGAGGGCGAGATCCTCGGCAGCGGGGCGCAGCAGATCCGCATCCTGGAGAACGGCGAGCACACCGACCACCGGCTGGGGTTCGCCGAGGTCACCATTCCGCCGGGCACGCCGGGCCCGTTGCAGCACCGCCACGCCCAGCACGACGAGGGCTTCTACGTGCTGGCGGGAACCTTCCGGTTCACCGTCGGCGAGGACCAGTACGACGCCGGGCCGGGCACCTGGGTCATCGTGCCGACCGGGGCGCCGCACACGTTCGCCAACGTCGGCGACGAGAACGCGGTCATGCTGAACACCTTCACACCGGACCTGTACGTGCAGTACTTCCGCGACTTCAAGGCCATGCTCGACTCCGGGCAGCCGGTCAACGCCGAGACCATGCAACCGCTCTGGAAGAACTACGCCACCGAGATCTCGGACGAATACGCCTCGTGAGACTGTCTCTAGAGCCAGTCCCGCCGCTTGAAAATCACGTACAGGCTGCCGCAGACAACCCCCATCAGGCCGATGGCGAAGGGGTATCCGAGGGTCCAGCCAAGCTCAGGCATGTGCGTGAAGTTCATGCCGTAGATCGTGCCGACCAGGGTGGGGGCGAACAGGATCGCCGCCCACGACGAGATCTTCTTGATCTCCTCGTTCTGTTCGAAGCCCGCCTCCGCCAACGCCCGCATCTCCGCGTTCTGCTGCTGGGTCACCAGGGTGGCGTTGACCGTGAGGATGTCCGTGAGGGCCTGACGGAAGCCGTCCACGCGTTCGCTGGTGTGCGTGACGTGGTCGGCGACGTCGCGGAGGTAGCGCTGGAGTTCGTCGTCGGTGCCGTACTTGGCGAAGCCCGCCATCAGGCCGTGCAGCATGCCGACCAGGGGGCGGGTGGCGCGCTGGAACTCGACCATCTCGCGGGAGAGTTCGTAGATGCGGCGCGAGACCCAGGGGTCGCCGCCGAAGACCTCGGTCTCGATCTCGTCGATGTCGTTCTGGACGCCGGAGACGACCGGTGCGTAACCGTCCACCACCGCGTCGAGGATCGCGTAGAGCACCGCTTCGGGGCCGAGGCTCAGGAGCTCCGGGGTCTCCTCCATGCGGCGTCGCACCGCGGAGAGGTCGGGGGCGGCGCCGTGCCGGACCGTGATGAGGAAGTCGGGGCCGAGGAACACGTGCAGTTCGCCGAAGTCGACCTCCTCGGACGCGTCGAGGTAGCGGGCCGCGCGCAGGACGACGAAGAGCGTCTCGCCGTACCGTTCCAGCTTCGGTCGCTGATGGGCCTCCATCGCGTCCTCGACGGCGAGCGGATGAAGGTCGAACTCGGCCGCCAGGGACAGGATCTCGTCCTCCGTGGGACGGGCGAGACCGATCCACGCCATGCCGTCCGGCTGCTCGCGCAGTTCACGGAAGGTCTCCGCGAGGGTGGCGGGCGTCGCGACCCGCACGCCGTCGCGGTAGAGCGCCGCCTGGACGACGCTGCCGGGCTCCACGGCGTCCGTCTTCACGTCGGCCGCGGCGGGGCCGGGCGCCGGTGGGTCCGAGGGGGCCTCGGTGGTCGGAGGCGTGGCGCGTCGCCACTTCGGCTTCCGGTTGCCCCTGGTGGCCGGTACGGGGCGGGCTCGGCGTTCCGGCATCGCGGCTGCCTCCGTGTCGTACGTGTCGCACGCTTGTCCGTGCGTTCGGCTTGTCGGCTGTCGTGTCGTCTGCCTCGCCGGACGCCTGGTGGGACGTCCTGTCGATCACCGGCAGGATATACGGGCCACATGGCCGGAGCGGCTCGGCACCATGGCGGACAGAAGGTGTCCGCGGGGCCCGGTAGCGTGCCGAACATGACGAAGACCTCGACCGCTCCCGTGCTGAGCGTCCGCGAGCTGAACCGTGCGACCCTCGCCCGGCAGTTGCTCCTGCGCCGGGCCGGCCTGTCCGCGAAGGACGCCGTCGGACACCTCGTCGGTCTCCAGGCGCAGAACGTGAAGCCTCCGTACCACGCGCTCGCCGCCCGCCTGGAGGGCTTCGCGCCCGAGGAGCTGTCGGCCGCCATGGAAGCACGGGAGGTCGTCCGCATCGTGACGATGCGGTCCACCATCCATACCCACACCGCAGACGACTGCCTGACGCTGCGGCCGCTCGTACAGGCCGCCAGGGAAAGGGAGTTGTACGGCTTTCGCCAAGGGCTCGCCGGAGTGGATCTCGACCGGCTGGCCTCGATCAGCCGGGAGCTGGTCGAGGCCGAGCCGCGCACGATGAAGCAACTGCGGGAGGCGCTGCTCACCGAGTGGCCGGACGCCGACCCCGCGGCCCTCGCGATCGCCGCCCGCTGCCGGCTGCCGCTCGTCCAGGTCACCCCGCGCGGGCTGTGGGGACGCAGCGGGCAGGTCGCGCTCACCACCGCCGAGCACTGGCTCGGCAGGCCGTCCGAACCGGCTCCCGCGCCCGACGCCACCGTCCTGCGCTACCTCGCCGCCTTCGGGCCCGCCTCCGTCAAGGACATGCAGACCTGGGCCGGTCTGACCCGGCTGCGCGAGGCCTTCGAACGGCTGCGGCCGCAACTGGTCACCTTCGCCGACGAGCACGGCGCCGAGCTCTTCGACCTGCCGGACGCGCCCCGCCCGGACGCCGGCACACCGGCCCCCGCGCGTCTGCTGCCCGAGTTCGACAACCTGCTCCTCTCGCACGCCGACCGCTCCCGGGTGGTGTCCGCCGACTACAAGGGCCGTACCTGGCGCGGCAACCAGGCCTACCCGACCCTGCTCGTCGACGGGTTCCTGGCGGGCGTGTGGCGGCTGGAGGAGACCGGCGGACGGGCCGTGCTCACCGTCGAGCCCTTCGGCACGCTCACGGACCGGCAGCGCGCCGAGGTGACGGAGGAGGCGGCACGGATGCTGACCGTGCTGAGCGGACCGGCCTCGCCCTCGACCTCGCCCTCGTACGACATCCGGTTCGGGACCGTCGTACGCGGCTGACGAGCGGGTGCCCAGGAAGTGCCGGGCACATGGACAGAGGGCGTTTGGGGGCGCGCGTGGAGGCCCCCCACCCCCCCCGGCGCAACCAGAGTTTACCACAGGGAGTACAAGGGGGCCATACCCCCGCGAGGTGTT
>NZ_JBHXTO010000101.1:32081-33250 GCF_042677425.1 Streptomyces sp. NPDC127119
TCTTACCACACCGGTTGGGGCCCGGTGGTCGGGGGCTCCCGGGGGGGTCCCCTGCACGGCCGGGCAAATTGCACTGGGGGGGTGGGGGGCCGCTCGTGGAGGCCCGCAACGCCCCCTGGCTCTACCTGAGTTGACCTCAGGGAGTACTCGGGGCCGATCCCTCGGCTAGGAGTTGACCTGCGTGGTCACCAGGCTGGAGAACGTCGTCAGACGGGTGTAGACACCCGGGTAGCCGGCGTCCGCGCAGCCGTAGCCCCACGAGGTGATACCGGCGAGCTTGCCGCCGATGATGAGCGGGCCGCCACTGTCGCCCTGGCAGGTGTCCACACCGCCGGAGGTGTAGCCCGCGCAGACCATGTCGGAGGAGATGTACGAGGAGCCGTACGCCGACGAGCAGGTGGAGTTGGACACGGTCGGGACCGTGGCCGTGCGCAGCTGGTTGGAGGACGAACCGCCCGAACTGGTGGTGCCCCAGCCGAGGATGCGGGCGGTGGTGCCCGCCGTGTACAGGCTGGTCTCGGAGGCGGAGACGTAGCTGATCGGCGTGTACGGCATCGACGTCGACAGGGTCAGGACGGCGACGTCGTCACCCTCCTCCGCGTCCGTGTAGCTGGGGTTGATCCATATCTTGCTGACCTGGGCGACGGTGCCGTTGGTGCCGTTGCGGTAGGTACGGCCGCCGACCACGCGGATGCCGCTCGGGGTCTCCCCGACCATGCAGTGGGCCGCGGTGACGACCTTCGTGGCCGACACCAGGGTGCCGCCGCAGAACTGGCTCTGCGAGGCGGTGGTGATCTGCATGACGTACGGGTACGCGGCTGCCGTGGTCGTCGTGCCGCCGACGATGGGGGCGGGGGCGGCACTTGCGGTGGTCGCGCCGAGAAGACAGGTGGTCGCGGCGGCGGCGACGGCCGCGGTGACGGCGGCGGCCTTCTTGGCGAAGCTGAGCCCGAACATGGATCTCCTCAGGAGTGCCGGTGGGGGGTGCACTGTGGGGTGGTGCGACGGCCTGTGGGGTGGGTCCACGGTAGGAGTGGGGCGGGGGTGTTCCCAATGAGGGAACTCCCTCGGCCGGTGACCGAGGGATAACCCTCGGTCACGTTGGCCCCGGGCCGGGCGTTGTGTGTCGACGGCGGCCCGGTGGGGGCCGCTCGCGCAGTTCCCCGCGC
>NZ_JBHXTO010000102.1:0-33114 GCF_042677425.1 Streptomyces sp. NPDC127119
GGGGGGCGGGGGGGGTGCCCCCTTTTTCGGGGGGCGGCCCCCCCCCCCACGACCCTGCAGGGCGGGGCCAGGCAGGTCGACGATGTCGTCCAGACCGTCGGGGATCAGGTACGGCGTGACATTGAAGCCGTCCACGGCACCGTGCCGGACGTAGTGGGCGAACTTGTCCGCGAGGCCGGCCGGAGCGCCGACGTGACCGCGCTGGGGACCGAGCGCGATGACGGTCCCGCGGAGCGACCAGCCGTGCGCCTCCGCTTCTCCCGCCACTCGGCGACCACCTCGCGCGGATCGGTGACGCGCCAGGCGCCGAAGGAGCCGTCGTTCTCTGCGACGACCGGGTCCTGCTCAAGCAACGGCCCGTCGGCGTCGCGGTCGGAGAGGTCCAGACCCCACAGGAGCCCGGCGATGCCCAATGCCATCGCCGGAGTGACCTGTTGCAGGCGGATCCACCGCTTCTTCTCCAGCGCCTCCTCCTCGGTGGCCCCGATGATGATCTCCGTGCCCGGGAGAATGCGCAGGTCGTCGTCGGGCCGGCCGACGGCACGCAGGCGATGCCGGAGGTCGTCGGCGAAAGCGAGCGCGTCGTCGAAGTCGTTGCCGTGCGCGGAGAAGACGACGTCGGCGTTGCGGGCGGCGAAGTCGCGCCCCTCGCCGGAATCCCCGGCCTGGAAGATCACGGGGTGGCCCTGGGCGCTCCTCGGCAGTGTGGGGACGAGGTTCACCTCGAACTGGGCTCCCTGGTGGCGGACTTGACGTACGCCGCCGAGGGCCGCCCAGGCGGGAGCACCGGCGGAGCCGGAGACGGCCCGGTCGCCCCAGGCGTCCCAGACCGCCCGGGCCACGGTCAGGAACTCCTCGGCGCGCCGGTAGCGGTCGGCGTGGTCGAGGTAGCCGCCGCGCCGGAAGTTGGCGCCGGTCCAGGCGTTGTCGGTGGTCACCACGTTCCAGCCTGCGCGGCCTTCTGAGAGCAGGTCGAGACCGGAGAGACGGCGGGCGAGGTCGGCGGGCTCGTTGAAGGTGGTGTTGGACGTACTCACGAGGCCGATCCGCTCGGTGACGGCGGCCAGCGCGGCGAGCTGGGTGATGGCGTCGGGTCGTCCAGCGATGTCCAGGTCGTGGATGCGGCCGTCGACCTCGCGCAGCCGCAGCCCCTCCCCCAGGAAGAACGCGTCGAACAGACCCCGTTCGGCGGTCCGGGCGACGCGCCGGTAGCCGACGGGGTCCATCTGGGAGCCGCTGGCCTGGTCGGACCAGATGGTCCAGTGGCTGACGCCCTGGAAGAAGACGCCGAGGTGGAGCTGCGCGTCGGACCGGGGGACGTCAAGGGGGTCGGTGCGGGTCATCGGGTCTCCTCCCGAGCCGAAGTCGCCGAGGTGGCGTAACGGTTGGCGGGTCGTTCCAGTCCCAGATGGGTCCGCAGGGACACGCCGGGCAGCGGGCGAACGGCGTGGCGGCGCTCGAAGAGGTGGGGCAGGACCAGCCGGAGAGCACGTTCAGGTCCTCGTCGACGGCGAGCGGGGGCAGGCGCACGCCGTCCACGACGCCCCTCAACCGCTCCAGCAGGGCGGTGAGTCCGGCTGCGGAACCGACATGGCGCAGCCGTCCGCTGTCGGCCCAGGGCGCGTGGCGCTCAAGGTCGGCGAGCCGCTCCTCGGCTGTGGCGTGCGGGGTGTCGAGGGCGACTTCGACCTCCGCGAAGGTACGCGGCGTTCCGGCGGCGGTCGCAAGCACACGCGGGAAGGTGCGTCCACCACACGTCCTGACCCGTGAGACACCCATGCCGTGCTGGTGCTCGCAGTTCGTGTTGTGGTTGTCCGGGCGCATGGCCGTGCTCGTGACCCGCCGCCACGTCGACTGCGTGCGTGTCACCACGACGGGTTGTTCCGCCGGGAAGAGCCGGGCGGCAGCGGCCCCGCTGTGCGACCTGATGGAGCAGCTTCCGTAGCGTCACCGCGCCCTGGCCGCCAGATACGGCAAGCTCGCGGTGCGCTCGTGCGACTGACGGTTCTTGTTGTGGCCATCAACGAGCGGCTGTGATCAGCTCGCCCAAGGCTTTGCCCATGCCCGGAATTCCCCCGTCAAGCCGCGTCGGCTGCTGCGGCCAAAATCCGGGCCAGTTCGGCCGGCTGCGTGACCATGGGCCAGTGGCCTGAGTCGATGTCGGCGAAGTCGACGTGCTTGGCCCGAGCGAGTTCCGGGGCGTCGCCGTCGTTGATACATTCCCGCGCCTGCTCGGGCGTGAACTCCGGACAAACGACCACGACCCGAACGTCGAACCGCCGTTCGTCCGACAGCCGCACCACTCCCTTAGTCACGCCTGCGGGCACGGCAATCGCGGCATTCGCAAACTCCCGCCTGGCCTCGTCGTCAAGGTCGGCGGCGTCCGGTCCCTCGAACGGGCCCCAGCCAGGGAAGGGCATGACGCCGTCACTCACGTCGAAGAAGTCAGCGTACGGCTGGCCGTCGGCGGTGGGAAAACCACCGATGAGGGCGACCTTCGCCAGCCGCTCCGGCCGCCGGTCGGCGGCCAGCCAGGCCAGCGTGCAGGCGGCGGAGTGCCCCACCACCATGGGCCTGCCGGGCGCCGCGTCCACCGCGGCGAGCACCGTCGCCAACTGATCGTCGAGCGTGGCGGACACGTTGCCGTCCCCCTGGCCAGGGAGGGTGAGCGGCACGGGGCGATGGCCGAGCGGCTCCAGCGCGGACGCGACGCGGTCCCATACGGATCCGTTCAGCCACAGGCCACCGATGAGCAGAATGTCCATGGTCAGTTCCCCTTCTCCGACTTCATGGATGTCACCGTAGGAGGTGATCCGGACAATCCACTGCCGGTTTATCCGGTGACCGCTCAAGCGCCCCGCGCGAAGACCTCTGGCGGCCCACGGATGGAAACCAGACCCCGTTGCCCAGGCATTACGGGCCTGGGGCGACGGACTCCTTCGACCGCGGAGCCCGGCGGAGCCCGGCGGAGCCCAGCGGAGCCCAGCGGAGCGGATTAGCCTGCTCGTGTGCCGAACGATCTCAGCCCCACCGCGCGTGCCCTGCGCGCCCTGGAGATTCTCCAGACCCGCCCCGGTACGACAGCCGGCGAACTCGCCGTGCGACTGGGCGTCACTGAGCGGGCCGCGCGTCGGTATGTCGAGATCCTCCGCGAGGCCGGCATCCCGGTGGAGTCGGCCCGGGGGCCGCACGGCGGGTACCGGCTGGGGCGCGGGACGAGGCTGCCCCCCGTGCACTTCACGCAGTCCGAGGCCATCGGCCTGGTGATGGCGGTACTCAGCGGCCAGCCGACCGCGGCCGACACCGACGACCTGATCGGCACCGCGCTGGGCAAGGTCGTCAAGGCGCTCCCGGAGAACGTCGGCCAACAGGCGGCAATGCTGCGGGAGTACGCGTCTGGCGCAGCGGATCAGTACGCGGCCCACCCCGATCCGGCCATCACCAGCGAACTCGTCGAGGCCATCGCGGCCCGGCGTCGCGTGTCGGTCACGTACGGCAGCGAGGCGGGCAACGAGTGGGAGGCGGAGGTGGATCCCTGGTCCATCGTCATCCGCTACGGGCGCTGGTACTTGCTGTGCCACTCCCATCGCGCGGACGCGATCCGCACGTACCGGGTCGACCGGGTCCGCGCGGTCCGGCCGACCGAGTACGGGTTCGAGCCTCCCGAGGGCCTCGACCCGGTAGCGGTGCTTGAGGAGAACCTGGGTCTCGGATGGGAGTTCTGCACCCGTGTGGTGTTCGACGCTCCCCCGACCGAGGTGGCCCCGTGGATCCGCCCGCCCATGGGACGGCTTGAGCCCCTGAAGGACGGATGCGTACTGGTCGGCAGCACCCGCAACCCGGACATGTACGCGCAGGATTGGCTGGCGGGGATACCGTTCGCCTTCCGCGTCGAGGGCGGGGAGGAACTGCGGGCCTCGGTTGCGGCGCTCGCGGCGCGTTTCAGCGCCGCCGTGGCAGACCAGCCGTGATCGTGTCTTTCGGAAGTGGCCAGCTGCGCGGTGCGGTGTGTTGGCGCTCGTGGCGCCGCGAGGCCAGAAGCCGGGGAAGAGGGCTACCAGGTTCGCCAGGGTGACTGTCCCAGTCATCTGGACGTCGTCCTCGGACTGGTTGCGGCCGTAGACGAGGCCGTAGGACGGTCTCCGCAGTGCCCGTGACGGTGGCGGCCGGTTCGGCCGGCTCGCACGGATACAGGTCCAGTTCTGCGCCGAGGTCCAGCAGCACGGTGCGGTCCAGGTCGGTCAGGGCCAGAGTGAGCTGCTTCGAGCCAGAGGCGCAGGTTGTCGGCCCTGGCCGGTGGCGGGACTCTGTTGCATCGGGTGCCCACTCACTGCTGCTGGTAGGCGAGGTCGGCGGCGGTGAGCCCTTCGAGGGCCATGCCGACCTGGAGGCCCTCGGCCATACGGCGGCTGATGCGCTGACGCAGGGTGACAGCCAGGTAGCGGGTGAGGAGCTGGGGCTTGGCGGCCAGGTCTTCAGCGAGTTGCTGGGCGCGGGGCAGGACCTCCTCCAGGGGCAGGACCTCGGCGACGGCGCCCCAGCGTTCGGCCTGCTCGGCGGTGAAGGAACCCTGGGTGAGGGTCAGGTAGCGGGCGCGGTTGACGCCCAGTGCTTCCTCCCAGGCGATCTGGATGCCGTCGCCGGGGACGACGCCGAAGGTCAGATGGGGGAAGTCGGAGAAGACGGTGGTGTCGGCGGCGAGGACGATGTCCGCGAGCAGGGCGTACTCGCTGTGGACGGACGCGGGGCCGTTGACCGCGGCGACGATGGGCATCTCCAGGTCGACCAGGCGCTGGAGCACGCGGCGGCCCTCGGCGATGGTGCGGTCCCACTGGGCGGGCTTGGTGATGTCGCCCAGGCTCGCACCGTCGATGTCGGTCATGAACCGGTCACCGGTGCCGGTCAGCACCAGGACCCGGTTGTCGCGGTCCTCACCGATCTCGAACAGGGCCCGCGGGAAGTCGGAGTGCGTCTCGCCGGTGAAGGTGGCCGGACCGTCATCGGTGTGGAAACGCAGCGTGAGCACACCCGACGCCGTACGGGTCATCGCCAGGTTCTTGAACGCGGTGAAATAGGACGGGAACTGCTCGGACACGGAAAGCTCCTCGGTAGAGGGGTGGGCAGTCGTTCCGCCCTGTGCCCTCTACTCAACTCCTGGCCCGGCATCCCGCATAGCGCCAGGCCAGAGCACTTTCCGAGGGCCGCTATAAGCACCGCGAATGGGGGTCGGACGTGGCTCCGACACCCTGCGCGTCAGACCCCAGGACCTTGCTGGGCCCTGTCGCCGCGGCGGTGACGGCAGGTGTGCCCGCACCGGGAGCCGAGGGCGCACGTCTCACGGACAGCTACACCATGGACGTACGAGTCATACACGTCGTCCACACGGAGGTGCATACGCAGGCGCGAGGGCGCGCCGTCCGCGAAGCGTGATGCGATAGGCGCATGGAGATCAGAGCGATGCGTGCGTTCGTGGCGGTTGTGGAAGAGGGCGGCCTGTCCGCGGCGGCACGGCGGCTGCACATCAGCCAGCCCGCACTCTCCCAGACGGTGGGAGCCCTGGAGCGCGAGTTCGGCCAGCAACTGCTCATCCGTTCCTCCACCGGCGTACAGGCCACCGAGACCGGTCTGACACTGCTCTCCGAGGCACGTGCCGTACTCGCCCACTGCGACCAGGCACTCGCGGTCATGACCGCGCGGACGGGGCAGCGTGCCACCACGCTCCGGATCGGTATCCCTCTGGAACTGCCCGCCGACCTGCTGTCCAAGGCCCTGCTCGACCTGTCCACCGCCCATCCCGGAACGCGCGTCACCGTCCGGCACCTGTCCACCTCCGCGCAGGTCGCACTGCTTCACAGCGGCGACCTTGAGCTGGGACTGCTGCGCGAACGCCCCCAGGGGCAGGAGTTCGACGCGATGCTGGTCGTCAAGGAACAGCTGGGAGTCCTGGTCGCGGCGGAGCGCGGCGCCGACCTGACCGGCCCTGACGGCATTCCCCTGGATGCGCTGAACGAACTCAGCTGGGTCGGCTTCCCGCGCTCGGGCAGCCCGGCCTGGTACGACGAGCTCACCGCCGTCCTGCGCAGCCACGGCATCGACCCGGGCCCGCCGGTCCCCGACGGGCAGCCACTGATCGCCGAGGTCAAACTCGCTTCCGTCAGTGCCGGCCGCGCCTTCACCCTGGCACCGCCGAGCTGGTCCCAGCCCCTGCCCGACACCATCACCTGGTTCCCGCTCGCCGGCCACCCCATCGTCCGGCGCACCTGGGCCGTCTGGAACGCAGGATCCCACCGCCCGGACCTCGGCCACCTGATCGCCGCCCTCGACCAGCCCCGATGACTGAACCTGCCTGCATGGCCGATCTCCAGATGCTGCCGGGCGTACGACAGCGGAGGCTGGTTGGTGCCGAGGCTGATGACGGGCCGCTGCGCGCGCCCGATCCAACCAGCTACGCGTGTCGTCCCGCGGTGGCCGGGGCGGACTTGGCCTTGTCCGGGTAGTGCTTGCGCAGATCGGACATGGTCATCCGATCGAACACCCGGTCGGGAAGGAGGCTGGAGGCACGGATGAGGAAGGTGGTCAACGCGCCGATGGTGTAGCGAGTGCGGGGCCTGCGGTCCGTCGCCGCCTTGGCGATCCATCGAGCCGCGGTGTCGGAGGTCGCACCGGCCTCGGTGAACGCGGCCACGTGGGAGGGAATCGCCTGCATCAAGGCGCCGTACCGCTCGTTCTGCTCCAAGGTCATCCGGGTGGTGAGGTCGCTCAGGCCCGAAAGTCCGACGCGGGCCATCTCGGTCTTGACACCGCCCGGCTCCACGATCACCACCTGCACGCCGTGCGGGGCCAGTTCGTTGCGCAGGGTGTCGCTCAGCGCCTCCACCGCGTGCTTGCTGCTGCCGTAGACGCCGTAACCGGCCATGGACACCTTGCCGTTCATCGAGCTGATGTTGACGACGCGGCCCTTGCTGCGCACCAGGGCGGGCAGCAGTGCCTGGGTGAGAGCGACGGTCCCGAAGACATTCACCTCGAACACGCGCCGCCATTCGTCGAGCGGCACCACCTCGACCGGTCCCGCGCAGGGGAGGCCGGCGTTGTTGATGAGTGCCCGCACGGCGCGGCGGTGCGGGTCGCCGTCGATGCGTGCCACCAGCGCCGCGATGTGCTCCTGGTCGGTGATGTCGAGGATCACCGGTTCGACGCCGGCGGCCAGGAGTGCCTCGCCGTCGCTGTCCCGGCGTACGCCGGCAAGGACATGGAATCCGCGCCGGGCCATCTCCCTCGCGGTGGCCGCGCCCATCCCGGTCGACGCCCCGGTCACGACGACGATTTCCTGAGTTTGCGGTGACTTCTTGGACATGCTGTGCTCCTGGGAGAACTGGTACGAACAGTGGCTCATGCCGGTCGGGCCGTCGGAGGGAACTCCGCGGTCCTGACCTCCGCATCGAGCCGGGATGTGGGCGGCCCTGCCAACCGCGGCCCTCAGTGCTGTCGTGGCACGGCGGTGGCGTAGGTCTTGATGTTCTGGAACTCGCCGATGGCCGAGGGACCGCACAGCACACCGATTCCGCTCTGCTTGAAACCGCCCTGCTCGAAGTGCTCGGACATCGAGCCCCAGGTGTTGACCCACATCCCGCCGAACCGGAGCTCGCGTCCGACCCGGCGGGCCCGGAAGTCGTCGTGGGTGTACAGCGCGGCGGCCAGGCCGAAGTCGGTGGCGTTCGCCCGCTGGATCGCGTCGGCCTCGTCCTCGAAGATCTCGAAGGTCTGGACCGGACCGAAGACTTCCTGCTGCACCAGGGGGACATCGAGCCGCTCCACCTCCAGCAGCGCAGGACGAAAGAACGCGCCACCCGCCAGAGCGGGGTCGGTGACGGGCCCGCCCCTGACGATGACCTTGGCATAGGAGGAGGCATCCTCGACGATGCTGTCGACCCTCACGACGGCGGCCCTGTCGATCAGAGGTCCGAGCTGGGTGGAGGGATCCTCGGCAGGCCCGACCCTGACCGCCTCCAGTGCCGCGGCCAGCCGCGTGCGCAGTTCATCGGCGATGCCCCGCTGTACGAGCACGCGCGAGCCGGTACAGCAGAACTGCCCGTTCATCAGGATGGATGCCATCACCAACTGCGGGACGACGGTGTCGAGTTCGGCGTCCTCAAAGACGATCAGCGGGGTCTTCCCGCCCAGTTCGAGGTTGAGCCGCTTGAGGGTCGGCGCGGCAGCGGCGGCGATGAGGCGGCCGACGTGGGTGCTGCCGGTGTAGCTGAGCACATCCACGTCCGCCGACTCGACCAGCGCCGGTGCCACCTCGTTGCCCGCCTCGGTGAGGATGTTGACCACCCCCGGGGGCAGGGATTCGGTGGCGGCGACGGCCTCGGCGAGCAGGGAGTTGGTCAGGGCGGTCTGTCCGGGCAGCTTCACCACGGTGGTGCAGCCCGCGCCGATCGCCGGACCGAGAGCTCGCACCGTCAGGCATATCGGGGAGTTCCACGGCGAGATGATGCCGGCGACCCCCATCGCCTCGGGCGACGAGTGGAAGTACTGGCCCGGCGTCGGCTCGGCGGCCCGGCCTGCCACCTGCGTGAGTGCGGACGCGGCGCTGTAGCGCAGCCAGTCGACGGAGATCGCGGCCTCCCAGGCCGTTTCGTCCAGTCGCTTGCCGTTCTCCCGGGTCAGGGTCCGGCTCAGAGCGGGGATACGTTCGGCGATCCGGTCGGCCAGCTCGAACAGGGCCCGGGAGCGCAGCGCCGGATCACGGGACCAGCCGGTGGTGTCGAAGGCGGCACGTGCCGCGACGATCGCGGCCTCGGCCTCCGCGCGGCCCGCCGAGACGTACGTGCCGACGACCTCGCCGGTGGAGGGGTTGACCGACTCCTGTACGGAGCCGGACTCACTCCACCCTCCGTTGATCAGGTTCCGGGCGAGCGTGTTTTCGGACATTGGCCTCGGCCTCTCGTAGTGGACTGCCAGGCAATCGCCCGCTCGAACCTGAGAGGTTCAGGTGCGGTGCCTGCTGCGACCACTGTCGACCGGCGTGAGGGCCCCAACCAGTGCAACGGACAACGGTAGGAACGGCAGTACCACCCTCACCACGAGCCGGGCGGTGATACTGGAACGGTGACCGAGGAACAGAATCAGCTGGGCACAGCACTGCGTCGCTGGCGCGACCGGCTCGCACCTGCCGACGTGGGTCTGCCCGCCACAGGCCGACGCCGGGCCACGGGCCTGCGCCGCGAGGAGCTTGCCGCACTCGCCGGACTCTCCGTGGACTACCTCGTCCGCCTGGAACAGGGACGCGCCAGCCGCCCCTCCGAACAGGTCGCTGCCGCACTGGCCCGCGCACTGCACCTTGAGGTGTCCGAACGGGATCACCTCTACCGTCTCGCACACCTTCCCCTGCCGGGATCCGGGCGCATCTCCACCCACATCCCGCCCAGCGTGCAGCGCCTGCTCGCCGCCCTCACCGATCAGGCACTGGGCGTCTTCGCCGCGGACTGGACACTCATCACGTGCACCGGGCTGTGGGCCGCACTGTTCGGGGAGCCCGCGCAGCCCCCCGCGGACCAGCGCAACCTCGTGCTCGAAACGTTCCTGCCCACGCCCAGTTCCGGCCCTCTGCCTCGGTCCGAACGCGGCCGGGAAGCCCTGGAAGCCGCCCTCGTCGCCGACCTGCGTACCGCACAGGGCACCTTCCCGGACGACCCCCGCCTGCGCGGACTCATCCAGGAATGCACCACCCGCAGTCCCCGCTTCGCGCAGCTCTGGTCACAGGGCGTCGCGGGCGCACTCGGCCATGACCGCAAGACCGTCACCCATCCCTCCGTGGGAGACATCACCCTCGACTGCGACATCCTCACCGTTCCCGGATCGGATCTCAGGATCGTCGCCTACACCGCGGCCGCCGGAACACCCTCCGCGGAACAACTCGACTTCCTCAGAGTCACCGCCACACGCGCCCCGCTGGTCTCCCCCACTGGCAATTCCTGAGCGGTTCCGACGCGGGACGCGGGGCAACCGCGCGACGGGCGACCCGGGCGGGTAGGGGCCTCACTCTGCGGACCGACAAGGCCAGGAGCGCGGGCGCTGCACTCCTGCTCCCAGGAGGGCAGCGCCCGTGAGACGGCGATCACCTCTGCGGGGACGGCAGCCCGTTCAGCGAACGGCGACGGCCGGGCTGCGGCCCGCAGCGGTCCGCTTTCCGTGAAGTGCTGTCAGGTGCCGGGCTTGGGGTACAGCTGGTTCAGGACCGCGAAATCGTCCGACGACGGATGCTGGGGGAACTCCGGGTCCGACATGCAGCTGTTGGTCGAGTTGTTCGCTTCGAGACCGAGAGCGTGTCCCATTTCGTGGCAGGCGACGCTGCGCCGGGCCGCGTAGGTGTTCGGAGTGACTTGGTCGTTGAGTTTCACCGTGACGGTTCCATCCACGAAGTAGCCGTTGGACGTCGACGCTTCGGTCAAGCCATACCAGTCCGTGCCGTAACTGCCGCTGTACACGTGGACGCAGTGGCGTCCGCCTCCTGGACATCCGGCCGTGTACCAACGGTAGTAGGCATCGATCCCCGGGGCCTGGTACCAGTCGACCCGGGCGTCGGTCACCGGCCAGGTGTCCCCGCTGTGGTCCAGGTAGTACACCTGCGGGTCGTTGAACGGTCCGTAGTCCCACTTGTGGTTGCACCACGCGGCAGCGGTGCCGACGAACGGCGCGCAACGGGCGAGGATGGTGGCGTTCTTGGAGTCCGCATTCTGTACGCCGCGGACGCCCTGCTGACGCAAGGTGGTCCTCAGTTGCTCGGCCGTCACACCGGGTGCCGGGGTGTAGATGGCGGTGTATGTCGTCCCGTCGGCCTGCGGCTGAACGACGTAGACGCCGTGGTCGTCTGTTGCGGCCGCTGCCACAGCGGGGGCCGGCGAGGTGGTCGACTCGGCGTACCCGGCCGGAGCGGCGAGGGCGACGATCAGTGCCGCTGCTGCCAGTCCGACAACGGCTCTGGCTCTTCGTAACATGTGTGGTTCCCCCTGTCCGACCAGTGACCGTGCCCGCTGCAGTGAGCGGAACGCTGAACGGCCACCGATTGCGACCCAGAGTGGCATGAGCGCGTCATTTCCGGACAGGAGTGAACCGGCCACGCAAGGCGGCACCGTCCGTACTTTCCCGGGAACCGTTCCGGAGCTTTGACAGCTCGACGAGTCTGACGGCAGCCTCCGTGCCGCCGCACTATCACTGCCGTAAGTGTGTTGGCGCTAGTGCCTCACTGCGACACCCGGGTCCCGGGCGCGCCGAAGGGGAGAGAGTCAGAGCGATAAGGAGGCTGGGAGACTCTAGCCGAAGGTCATGGACCGCTTCTGGATGCGGGATCGTCCGGCGACGTTGCACGAGAGCGGCCAGTTCGGCCAGTAACCGGGCCGAGCCGGGCCGTGTCATCGTGTTTGTACGCCAGCGGGTCCTGGCCGCGACCACGGCCAGGACCCGCATCCACACAAGGTTGGCGGCCGTCCCGGCCTATGCGAGCTGCGACGGGACGGGCCGTCAGGTCAAGGGGTTGGTGCAGCCCGACGTCCAGAGGTGGGAGCTGATCACGTTGTTTGCGTTCGTCGACGTACTCCCCAGTTTGAGGACGTTGTCCCGCAGGTCGTCGACGTAGAGCTCACTCCAGGCAAGGCAGCCCCGCACACCCTCGTGGCTCGCGTCCGCGTAGAACATGACGTTGTTGACGCCACCGGCGTACGTTCCGGTGTTCAGCAGGGAAGTCGCCTTGTCGTTGGCCGGCTTCCGGAACGGGCCCGAGGCGTCGTTCCAGTTGCCATCGTCACCCTGGGCAGCGCCAAGTTGCTCGTAGCAGTCCACCGCGTCGTACGCCCGCACGTAGCCGTCACCCTGATAAGACCTGTACAAACTGGCACAGTTGGGTCCTGCGACACGGTCGGGAGCGGCCTGTGCGGGGCCGGTGAGCAGCGTGCCCGCCGCCACGGTGACGACTGCCACCGCCAGCGCGGTTCGGATCTTACGCATGTGTCTCCTTCGGTTTCCTGGTTTCGGTCCCTGGCTGATCGGCCAGGTACAGGTGGATCAGTCAGCGGCAGCGATGCGGTCAGCCCGCCGCAGGGCGGCCAGCTTCATCCGGTTCCTGGTGGCGATCTCGTCGGCGTATCGCGCACGCACCGGATCGCCGTACTCACGGTCCAGTCGGGAAAAGATGCCGCGCAGCGAGGTCCGCCGGGCGCAGGTGGCATCCGCGACAGCGACGCCCACCTCGATGGCATGCGCCTTCGAAGCGCCCAGACCCGCGGCCTGTTTGCGCACGTCGGCACGGGCCACGTCCGAGTCGGCGTAGTCGTCGCCCGTCATGCCGCGCATGCAACCGGACCACGCCTTCATGGCCCGCGTGAAACGCGGGTCGCGCATGACCTTGGGGACATACACCCCGCTGAGGTCCGTGGCGATCTTGTCGGCCTGGAAGAACGCCTCCGCGTCGCCGTACAACTCGTTCCGGGCGGAGTGCATGCAACCGCCGCCCGGGCTGCGCACCGTCCCTCCCGAGGGCAACCGAGCAGAAAGCATCGGGGTGTCTCGACCGCCCCGAAGAGCAGTGGTGTAGCGCTCGCGCTCCGCCGGCGTCAGACCCTTCTGATACGAGAGGTTCCTGTCGCGCTTCTTCGCCTCGAAGAACGCCTGCCGCAGCCGCTCGCCGTAGCCATGCTCGCGCGCCCACCCGACGTCATCCTGGACGAAGCGGTAGGTGAAGGCGCGGAACGTGTCGGCGTCCACACGCGGAAACACCCAGTAGCGAAAGCCCCTCTCCGCCATGCACCGTTGGACCAGACGCTGTTCGGCCTGGTCCACCCGGCCCTGTTCGGTGAGGCTGAGTTGACGGGCCGGGCCCTCGGTCACCGCCGACGCCGTCGGACGCACCGGACTCGACGTACAGCCCGTCAGCACGGTGAGGGTGGATATCACCGTGGCGATGGTCATAATGCTGCTCTGTCGCCCCCGTGGCACGTTATTTCAGTCCTTACGCTGTGACTGGCTCTCGATGAGGGCTGGTTCCCCCCGTTCCACACACGAGGATGCGCGCCACGGTTCGCCCTGTCTTTACGGGTGAGTGCACAGGCCTTTAGTCTGCGCGCACAGTCACACACCGCCGGCAAGACTCACCCGGAGAAAGGCCGCGCAGCGCGGGGCCTTCGGCGTGGGGCCCTCGGCGTGGGGCAGAGCGCCCTGCACGGTTCGCAGTCGGTCCTTCTCTGGGAACTGTTCGAGACCCGGTACGGCTCCACCGCGATCGTCTTCTCCCGCGAGCTGGACGTGATGGTGCTCGACGGCACGACACCCTTCATCGCCACCGCTCTCGTCGCCGTCGCCGTCGCCGTCGCCGTCGCCGACGACCCTTGGCTGGTCGTCAGGTTCATCACCGTCTTCCAGCACTCACTTTGGCGGGCCCTCACCATGGCCGCGCACCCGCACCCGCACGACGCCAACGCCTCTCGTCATGGCCTCATTTCGGCAACCCGAGCATCGTAAGAAGAATGCGCTGTAGCTCGGTGCAGTCCTGCGGAGTGACCCTCGCCAGCCTGCGGTCGTACTCCGCCGCGAGGGCCGCAAGCGCGCGATCCCGGGCCTGTACACCTTCAGCGGTCAGTACGAGCCGGTGCCGCCGCAGGTCCGCTTCGTCGATCTCACGTCCGCAGCGCGTCGGCGTCCTCGGCATCTGTGCCGGCGGGGGCTACGCCGTGCACACCGCTCGCACCGACCACCGCATCAAGGCGGTCACAACGGTCGTCCCCGGCAACATGGGTACGTCGTTCCGCAGTTTCCAGCCGGACGGTCCGGCCGCCGCCCTGGACGCCCTGGCCGACGCACGCACCGAGGAGTCCCGCACCGGAGAACCGGCTCGCGTGAACTGGCTGCCCGACACCTTGGAGGAGGCCCAGGCAGTCGGTGCGACCGACATCGACACGACACGGGCGATCACCTATTACCGCACCGAACGAGGTGGCAACGAGTACTCCACCAACCGCCGTCTCGCGCGCGGCGACTCACTGCTGCTGGGCTACGACGCGTATCACCTGGTCGACCAGCTCATGACCCAGCCACTACAGGTCATTCTCGCCGGACGCATCGGCAACACCGGCTCCTACGAATCCGGCATGCAGTTGTGGAACCTGGCCCCCAACCCGGTCGATCTCATGGTGGTCGACGGCGCCCACGGCCGACCGCAGCTGGCCTCGGCCCGCCAGAACCGGTTGAACACACGGCTTCCTCCGCGGCGATCTCCGGCCTGTCAACGGTCACTCGTACGACCCCGCGGCATGCGCCTCCCGAAGGGAGACGTCGCTCACGACGCCGGGCGGTGGTGGCGCTTCAGTCGAGCATCTGCAGTGCGAGAACCATGACCAGTACCGCAATCAGGATCGCCGCCACGGCAATGCCCCCGAGTCGGACCATCCTCGGCCTCGCCGGCCTCCTGACGACCTTGATGCCGCCATCGGCCCCCGGCCCATCAGGGAAGGCGAAGTACACCCAATCCGGGTCGGCGGCCACCGTGACCCGGGCCACGGGCAGATAGCGAAGGACCGCCAGGCGTCGCACCTCGACCTCTTTGCGCGGCAAATGGGGCGCGATGCGCTCGCGATGGGGTTCCGGCAGGTCGACGGGAAGTTCGTCGGTGACGTCCTTCAACAACACCTTGCGCCACCCGTCCGTCCGGTACGTCGGCCACCAGAGGTGGGCCGGGGCCCGGTCTCGCTCATGGTCCGCGCCGACAGGGTGGGAGATCTCCGCCGCGGTCCAAGTGGTGACAAAGCCGGTGCCGTTGCATGCCTCATGCCGGAAACGTTTCGAGCCCTTGCAGGCATCGCAGGCGCGGTGTCCTTTGCCCTTACACACAGTGCAGGCCACCGTCCCGTTGCCGACGCACTTGGGGCAGGCCACGTCGTGCGCCCCGCAACGCCTGCACCAGTCGGTCCGCGACTTGCCCTGAGCGTTCCCGGACGGCCGTCGGCTGCCCCGCTTGCCTGTGCCTGCGCATGACCAGCATGCGTCGCTGCCACCGCCACAGGCTTTGCACTTCACGTTCTCCGGGCAGGTCTGCGTGCCGCTGCCGCCACACACCCCGCAACTCTGTCTGCCGCCCTTGCACTCCGCGCACACAACCTCGGCGACCGAGCCCTGCAACACCAGCACCACGGGCTGCGTCGGGGCGAAGCCCGAGGGCACCGGGACATGATGGGTGGCAAGGTGAATATAGGACGGCTGCTTGGAAACGTGCTTCAGCTTCTTTCCCGGCGCACTCCGCTGAATTCCCTCACGCCGTTTCTCGTATCGCCGATCGATACGGAAGTCGAGCAACGGCCGCGCCGACAGCTCCGCCGTACCGGGCGCAATCAACCGTGAGGCTTCACCGCTCCCGCCGAGATGGAGCTCGACCGCCTGAAGCATTTCTTCGTCGGACGGATGGGATGATCCAGCGGTTTCGGATGGATCCGGCGGTCCCATGGCCAACCCCGCTCCCCTGGTCGACGTTACCGGGAAGCAGAGTACGGTCCACCTGACACCGCATCAAGAGGGCCTGTGGGCAATGCTTTTCGGCTATTGACCGAATCACTTACGGAGCCGCACTCCGGGGCCACACGCCACTTCGATCGCGTTGTCGATCATCGCCATCAAGCGCTTGAGGCTGATGGTCTCAATGCCCAATCGAAACCGTCCGCCTGACACGGCCAGGCCCAGCGCAACAACCGGCCCTCCACCGACACAACGGACTCGCACACATTTTCTTCACGAATCACTGCAACCTTTTCCACATCAGGACTGTCACCGTCTGCATGCACCGCATCACTGCGGGCTGGCAGGCCTGATCTCGCCACGACAAAGCGTGCTGGCCCGCCCCGTGCCGTCCCTGAACCCATTCCGGTTCGCCCCAGCCCGTCCGTGCCAGAGAAAGCAAGAGCATCACGTGAACCCGTACAACACTCCGGTCCTGCCTCAACCCTGGTGGAGGACCACCCCGGCCGTACTCGCCCTCCTCGCCCTCGTCGCTCTGATCGGTGCTCTGAGCTTCGGGTTCGGCTTTCTCGTGATGATCGCTGCCGTGGTGGCGGTGTGGGTACTGCCACGATGGCGTTGGTTCACGAAGGCCGGTGCGACGTTCGGAGCCCTCGTGCTCCTTACGGTCGGCGCGGGTCTGGGTGGGCAGCTCGACGACAACGGGACCGCCAAATCCGAAGCCGTTACGCAGAACAAGGGCAGCGACAGTGTCAAGGCCGCTTCGCCCTCGCCCTCCCCGAAGGCCCTCGAAGCCGCCGACTACACCGAGAAGCCGCTCGACGAAGCGGTGAAGCTGGCACGTTCCGCCGGATTCACCACCGCTCACCACGACGCCGCCGAAGAAGGCCGCACGGTCATGGTGCGGTCCTTGTGGACAGTGTGTTTCCAGAAGGTCGACACGACCGCGGAGACCATCAACTTCGCCGCCGTCAAGGACGACGAGCCGTGCCCGGAGAAGGACGGCGGTCCGCTCCCGTGGCCTGTGATGCCGGAAGTGGTCGGCGCCACCTATGACACAGCCCTCAAAGACCTGAAGCGGGCCGGCATCGACCTCGACAGCGTCCAGCTCGACGACGTCTACCTCGACCTCGACACCCCCACCGCCGAGGAGGCCGCGGAGGACGGCGACGAGTGGCGGGTGTGCTTCCAGTCCCCGGACGAGGGAACCGACGTCACCTCCGACACCGCCGTCAGCCTCGACCTGGGCCGGTGGACCGACGTCGACCTCGTTCAGCACTGCCCCAAGGCGAAGGACACGACGTACGACATCCCGGCCAACGATCCCGACCACGACAGCGGCAACAGCACGACCGGGGGCGCCGGTTCGACCGGGGGCAGTTCCTCGTCCTCCTCAGGCGGCTCCTCAGGCAGCTCCTCCGGCAGCTCCACGGGCGGTGGCAGCGTCGGCACCGTACACCCCGGCTCGTTCTGCTCTCCGCAAGGAGCGACCGGCGTCACCAAGGCAGGAACCCCCATGATCTGCGGCCCTGCCTCCGACGGCCGCAACCGCTGGCACTCCTGAATCCCGCCCCCGCGAGCCCGGCCCGGAGAAGATCTTCCGTACCATGGTCGACAGCACGACCGCGCCCCACCCCGAACAGCGTGACCGTGACCTGCCGTCGGCCCTCGACGCTGAAGGGGCCCGCCGGGCTGGTGGATCACCAGACCGTGCCGAAGAACCGTGTCCACCAGGTGGGCCGCACGGCGAACTGCCCCAGCGCGCTGGGGCCCTCGTAGTCGCTCTCCAGCAGCTCCTCGGGAACGCTCACGTATCCGAGTTCGGCCAGCGCCCGCTCCACGGTGGCGAGATCGGCGGGGTCCAGCGCCCCCACCGCACATGCCTCGTCCGTACCGTAGAACGCCCCCGGATTGTCGGCACAGACCTCGGCGACAGAGCCGAACTTGCTCACGCAGACCACTATCCGCGTCCCGCAGACCGTCGCGTCCGCGGGCACCTGGATACGCCCGTACTCACTGGAGTCCTGAGTGTCTCGCTCGGAGTCGCACGGGGCACCGAACTCCGCTTCGAGCCGGCTCACCAGCCTGCTGAACGCGAAGCCGGTCGCGGCGCGATCGTAGTGCAGCGGCTCTCCCAGCCGTTCGGGGTCGTCGAGTGCACGCAGGAGGACCAGCAGCTCGGTCTCGCTCATCGCCATCCGCACATCCTGCCGTGCGGCAGGCGGCAGGCGGCAGGCGGCAGGCGGCAGGCCGCAAAGGGGGGAGAGCTCGATCCGGGCAAGCGCAATGCCGTGTAGGAGCGCGGGGCCAGTGAAAGCGGGAAAGCTTTGGCCTCAGTGAGGACAAGGTATGGACGAGTTCGGAGAAAGTCCCTACTGTGTCCGTCGCGACGGCACGAGATCTCATACGTCCCGTACGCCACTCTCCGTATCCGGTGCGACGGCGCGCACCGGCAGCGGTGGATCTACTCACTCGTCCATCTGCGTTCCCCCATGCCGGGGAGCGAACAGGAGGCCACGTGTATCCACGGCTGTTATCCGGGCGACTTGGCAGACGCCTGGCCACGACCATCGTCACTTCGCTGCTGGCACTCGGGCTGTCCGCCCCTACGGGCTCGGCCGCCCCGACCGACCGTTCCGCGGACGCTCTTCCCCCGCAGGAGCCGGGTGTCACCCTACGTGTCTTCGACATGCAGGTGCCGCTTGAGAAACTGTGTGAACTCAAGCCCGGTCAGACACCGAACGTCGACAAGCTGATGCCGGTGATCGACTGGTCCTCCGACGCGGACTTCGGCTTCAGCGCCAACTTCGTCTCGCAGACGATCGCCAACCTGAACGTCCCCACCGCCGGGACGTACACCTTCCGGCTCACCACCGACGACGGCTCCCGGCTCCTCATCGACGACCAACTCGTCATCAGCCACGACGGGTTGCACGGCTCCGATCCGAAGGACGGCAACGTTGTCCTGACCGCCGGATACCACTCGATCCGCATCGACCACTTCGAGAAGGACGGCGGGCAGCAGGTCACTCTCGCCTGGAAGCCACCCTCCGCCACGGCGTTCGCCGTGGTGCCCAACTCGGTGCTCAGCACGGATGCCGACGTCGTCCGGGTCACCGCTCCGGGACGCAAGGAATGCGAACTGGCCGGCGATTCACCAGGCGACGGCCTGCCCCTGACCGGCGTGCACCCGAACTACACCCTGACCAACCTGCGGCCCACCGGGTTCGAACCGCAGGTCTCCGCCATGGACTGGCTTCCCGACGGCAGGCTCGCCGTGACCACCTGGGGCGGCTCGGAGAACACGACCGGCGAGGTCTACCTGCTGAGCAACGTCACCGGCAACACCGGACCGGACAAGGTGACGTACAAGAAGGTGGCTTCGGGGCTCAAGGAGCCCATGGGCATCAAGTACGTGGACGGCAAGCTGTACGTGTCGCAGAAGCACGAACTGACCGAACTCAACGACACCAACGGCGACGAGGTCACCGACACCTACCGGCGGGTCGCCACCTGGCCCTACGGCGGCAACTTCCACGAGTTCGCGTTCGGCCTGCTGTACAAGGACGGGTTCTTCTACCTGAACCTCTCCGTGTCCATCAACTACGGCGGAGCGACGACGAATCCGCAGCCCGCGGCCAACCGCGGCTCCACGATCAAGGTCAACAAGGCCACGGGGGCGGTCAGTTACGTGGCCGGCGGGCTGCGGACGCCCAACGGCATCGGGTGGGGTCCCGACGGTGACATCTTCGTCACCGACAACCAGGGCGGCTGGCTGCCCTCCTCGAAACTGGTACAGGTCAAACAGGACCGCTTCTTCAACCACTACACCAACCCGGCGGGCCCGTTCGACTCGAAGAACGTGACCAAGCCGGTCCTGTGGCTCCCTCAGAACGAGATCGCCAACTCCCCCAGCACGCCACTGCAGTTGAGCGACGGGCCGTTCGCCGGCCAGATGCTGTTCGGCGACGTGACCTACGGCGGCATCCAGCGCGGATACCTGGAGAAGGTCAACGACGAGTACCAGGGCGCCGTGTTCCGCCTCACCCAGGGCCTGGAGGTCGGTGTCAACCGGATCAGTGTCGGCCCCGACGGCGCCCTCTACATCGGCGGCCTCGGAGCGGACGGCAACTGGGGCCAGGAAGGCAAACTCAAGTTCGGCCTGCAGAAGCTGACACCGAGCGGAACCGGCGCCTTCGACATCCGTCAGATGCGTGCCGTCAACGGCGGCTTCGCCCTCGACTACACCCAGCCCATATCAAACGAGACCGCCGCCGGCCTGGCCGCGCGCTACAAGGTCAAGCAGTGGCGCTACGTACCCCGGGTCGACTACGGCGGCCCCAAGGTCGACGAGGAGACACTGACCGTCCAGTCGGCCACCGTCTCCAGCGACCGCAAGACGGTCACCCTGGCCATCCCCGGCCTCAAGCCCAACCGGGTGGTCCACGTCCGCTCGGCCCGCCCCTTCAGCTCGGACGAGGGCAAGCAACTGTGGAGCACCGAGGCCTGGTACACCCTGAACCAGCTCTCCGGTACGCCGTCCCGCACCGGAGAGGTGAAGGGCCTCAGCAAGTGCCTTGATGTGGACAACGCCAACACGGCCGACGGAACCAAGGTCCAGTTGTGGACCTGCAACAGCACCGCAGCCCAGGAGTGGTCCGTGCTCGGCACCGGCGCCGTTCGCGCGTTGGGCAAATGCCTGGACATCGACAACTCGGGCACGGCCGACGGCACGAAGGTGCAGCTCTACACCTGCAACGGAACCGCGGCCCAGATCTGGCAGCCACAGACCAACGGCACACTGCGCAACCCGCAGTCCGGCAAATGCCTGGACGTCACCGGCGGGGCATCGGCTGACGGCACCGCGGTCCATTTGTGGACATGCGGCAGCCAGCAGAGCCAGAAGTGGGTCCTTTCATAGAGGGCCCACCGGATCGTCAAGGTTCCACCGGATCGTAGAGATCCCACCAGAGGTCCCGCCGGAAGGTGACAGTTCCACAGCGCCGAGGCCCGCGAATCCACGGACCTCGGCGCACCACCGGGGCACAGGAAGCGTCGTCCTGCCGGTCGTCAGCCAGGCGTCAGCAGGGTGTCCACCCGAACAGGAAGGTCGTGGCGGCAGGTCACTCCCCCGCCGCCACGTACCGGTTCGTGGCCTGCTCCCGTTCTTCGAGGTCGACCTTGACGCCGGACGGCTCCAGGGCCTCGCACAAGCGCTGCATCATCGGTTCCGAGAGGAAGTGGTGGCGCAGGTCCAGTTCCTCCAGGTGGGTGAGGGGCTGACCGCTGAGAAGGGCTTCGGCGCCGGTGTCGCTCAGGGTGCCCAGGCCCAGGTGCAGGGAGGTGAGCCGGGCCACGACGGGAGCACCGGCCAGTGCGGCGGCGATCTCGTCCTGTATCTCGCTGTTGCGCAGGCCGAGGTGGCGCAGGGCGGGCAGGCGGTCGCCGTCGAGGATGGGGGCGAGGTCCGCCAGGGTGGTGGTGCAGCCGTAGTAGTCCGCCCCCAGCCACAGGTCCAGGTGGCGCAGCGCGGGCAGGTCGCTGGCGGCCACCGCGCGGGCCACCTCTCCGGGCAGACCGCCGTTCTCCAGGCGCAGGACGCGCAGGTGCTCGTGGCGCAGCGGTGTCAGCCGCAGCCCCGGACCGTCGTCGAAGCCGCCGCCCGAGCCGCGTACACCCAGCTCCTGGAGGCGGGGATAGGCGGCCAGGATCGGGGTCACGTCGCCCTGCACGATCCAGGACAGCTCAGCCTCCTCGAAGGTGACATCGGCGAGGTAGAGGGCTTCGAGTCCGGTGAGACGGCCGGCAGCGGCCACGAGACGGCCGGCCGTCTCGGCGGGATCGTCTCCGTCGTCCTCGGTACCGTAGGCGCCTGAACCCAGGACCAGGGCGCGTACCTGCGGAAGGTCGACGGTGTCGAGGAAGCGGTTCCAGCAGGTCTCGAAGGACTCTCCGTCCGTGAGGAGTTGATAGCGGGACAGCTTCCAGGCGACCTCGCCCGCCGGAGGCAGTGGCCCGTTCTCTTCGCCCGCGACCGGGAAGTCGTAGACGGGCAGACCGTGCAGGGTTGTCAGATTGTCGATCGTCACGGCGCAAGCCTTCCACATCTGAACTGAGCCCGGTGCGGCGGGACTTGAGAACTTTCAGCCTCAGGCGTCCGGCGTACGTCCCCTGCTGGTGAGTCCCGGAAGGGTCAGGGTGAGCCACCGGGCTCACACTTCGGGCGACCGGTCCCGGGCGGACGCCTCCCCGGAGCCATACCCAGCCAGGCCGGACGCAACGTCGTGGTCACCGGAGGCGGCTCAAGCCTGGGTTTCGCGATCGCTGCTGACCCACAGCGCGGAACGCGGCGCGCTGTCCGCACTGCGAGTGGCCACGAACCCGGCCCCGCGCGGCGGTGACTACCACGGTCCGAAGGATCCCGGTCCCAGTGAGATGCGCGGAGACCACCGCCGCACCGACTCCCACCCCCGATAGGACGGTGTTGAGGAGGCGCATGTGGGCGGGCCCGTTGCGGGTCAGGCCCGTGGAGGCGCGCCCGGTGCGTCCTTCTCAGCGGCTGCCTCGTGAAAGGCGGCAACCGCTTCTCCGTTGGTTCTCGCCCAGTCGGTGAGCCTTCTGATGGGCTCCTCCAAGGTGCGCCCGAGCTCGGTCAGGCTGTACTCCACACGTGGGGGCGCTTCGGCGTACGCGTGCCGTTCGACGAGTCCGTGGTCCTGAAGACCGCGCAGCGTTTGTGTCAGTACTTTGCGTGAGACACCGCCGATGAGTTCGACCAACTCGCCGTGCCGCACGGGACCGTCACTCAGGGCGAAGAGCGTGACCACAGCCCATTTACTGGAGATGATCTCGATGGCCAGGCGGGCGGGGCAGTCGGCGAGGAACACGGTTCCGGGGCGGAGGCTCACGAGCCGAAGGGTACCTTCAGGTACCTGACGGATGCCTAACGTCGAACGTATGCAGCACACCGCTTCAGCGGGCGCCGAGGTCGAACTCGGCGTCTTCTCTCTCACCGACGTCGTCCCGGGCGTCAGCACCCCTCAGCGCGTCCACGACATCGTGGACATCGGCGTCTTCGCCGACCAAGTAGGGCTCGACCTGTTCGGTGTCGGTGAGCACCACACTCCCCGGTTCGCGGTCGCCTCGCCGGCCATCGTGCTCGCAGCCGTCGCCGCCAGAACCGCATCCATTACGTTGACCAGCGCTGTCTCGGTGCTGAGTGTGCTCGACCCCGTCCGTCTCCATCAGGACTTCGCGCAGCTCGATCTGGTCTCGGGAGGACGTGCCGAGATCACGGTGGGCCGCAGCGCCTACGCGGAGCCGTTCGAGATCTTCGGCGTCGACATGGAGCGCTACGACGACGTCTTCGCCGAGAAGCTCGACCTGCTGCGCATGATCGCGCATGAGGACCGCATCACGTGGGAGGGACGGTTCCGGCCGCCGTTGAACGGCGTCGCCGTCGTTCCTCGCCTGGACAGGGTGCTGCCGGTGCGGCTGGCCGTCGGAGGGTCACCGGACAGCGCCCGGCGTGCCGGCCGCCTGGGGCTGCCGATGACGCTGGCGCACCTGGGAGGCAGTACCGCCAGGGCCCGACCGGCCGTCGATCTGTACTGGCAGGCAGCCGAGACGGCCGGGCATCCGCGCGCCGCGCTCGGAATCGGGGTGGCGGCCCATCTCTTCGTCGGTGCGACCTCGCAGGGAGCCCGCGAGACCTTCTATCCCTACTACCGCGCCTACTTCGCACATGGCCGAGGCGTGCACCTGGATCGCCCGACCTTCGAGGCCATGGCCGGTCCCGCCGGCGCCCTCCTGGTCGGCAGTGCGCAGGAGATCGCCGAGAAACTCGTCACGCAGAAGGAACTGTTCGGCGCCAACCGGTTCATCGGACAGGCCGATCTCGGCGGTCTGCCACGTTCGAGCGTTCTCGGATCCATTGAGAAGTTCGCGTCGGACGTCGCACCCGCCGTGCGCTCCGCATCCATCTGAACCTTCGCACCAGCGTCACGGTGCCCGGGGTTCGCCTGCCGCATACGCCCGTGCGCGTGTCCAGCCGTGCCCGCGTGCAGCGCACGCCCACCCGCCAGTAGACCCACATCACACCAAGGATCAGCCATGCCCAATTCGACCACCTACGTCCTCGTACACGGTGCCTGGCACGACGGACGGTCCTGGAACCGCGTCGCACCCCTGCTCACCGCCGAGGGCCACCGTGTCTTCGCGCCGTCCCTCACCGGCCATGGGGAAAAGGTGCACCTCCTGAGTCCCGAGGTCGGCCTCACCACCCACACCGACGACGTCATCGGTCTCATCCTCGAACATGACCTGACCGACGTCGTCCTCGTCGGACACAGTTACGCGGGCATGGTCATCTCCAACGTGGCCAACCACGTGCCCGAGCGGATCTCCCGCCTTGTGTACGTGGATGCGATGGTGCCGACCCACGGCGAGAACGCCATCGACGTCATGCCCCTCACACAAGTCATGATCGACGGTGCCGCCGGCAGTGCCAAGCCCTGGCGCATTCCGCCTCTGCCGGAATCCGCCGCGCCACTCGGCCTGTTCGGCGTCACCGACCCCGACGACATCGCCTGGCTCAAGAGCACGCTGACAGATGAGTCGGTGCTCTGCTTCCAGCAGCCGGCCGAGATGGACAACCCCGCGCAGGCATCCATCCCGCGGACTCACATCCTCTGCGTCGGCGACGAGCCCGAGGGTGTCGCCCGCCGGCCCATCCCGAAGCTTCAGCCGAACGGCGAGCCGTCTCGCGTCCACACGATCAACACCGGCCACGACGCCATGCTCACCAGGCCCGCGGAACTCGGCGCCCTTCTGCTCAACAACTCCTGACCTGCGAAAGAAGCAAAGCCAGGTCAGTGACTGTCCAACCAATCGCCCCCTCCCAGCACTTGAGGTCTCAGTATGTTCATCGCCTACGCCATCGTTGCCGCACTCATGTCGGCGGTGCTCCTGACGTCGGCCGGTGCCAAGTTCACCCGGCCGAAACGCCTCGTCGACCAGATGTCCGCCATCGGCCTGCCGTACGGCGTACTGCCGTTCCTGGGCATCGCCCAGACAGCCGGCACCGGCGGCCTCGTCATCGGGCTCTGGTGGGCGCCCCTCGGAATCGCCGCCGCGATCGCTCTGACGCTCTACTTCATCGGCGCGGTCGCCGCTCACCTGCGCGCCCGTGACTACAAGGGGGCGCCCCCGGCAGCGGTTCTCACGGCTGTGGCCATCGCCCTCATCGCACTACGCGTCTCAAGCCTGTAGAAGGCCGAACGTCCGTGGCCGCTGCTCCGCCCGTCCCTGGCGGCTGATCCGCCGGTCCCGCTCGGGCCTCGCGCACAGCCCCTGGCTGGAGCCGGAGACGTACGACCGCTTCGAACAGTTGCACGTCGGCGGGGCGACTGTCGTGGTGATGGTGCCCATCGGGCTCGTCCCCGACCACACGGAGGTCCTTTACTACCTCGAAACGGCCTCGACGCCGAGGTCCCGTGGCGCCTCCGGGCGCCTCCTCAGGTGGTCAGCAGGCCGACCCCGCCCGTCGCGGCGACCCGTCCCGCCGTGAGCACCTCGAAGCGGGGGCCGAGCGGCGAGGAACTCAGTTCGACGAAAGCCCCCGAGAGCGGCACGGCTCCGTGCAGGTCGACGCTGAGTCCTCTGATCGCGGAGGCAGGGCGCCCGCAGCACAACAGCGCCGCCTGCCGTCCGGCCTCCAGGACCGCCAGGGCGGGAACGCAGGACGGCCGACCTGCGAGGAACACGGGGTGCCCGAGGTCGCGCGGTGCGATCGCCATGCGTCCCTGAGGAGCCCGGGCCAGCAGGACGTCCGGCTCAGCGGCGGCCCCGACCGCAGCTGCCGAGGGGTGCAATATGCCGGGCACGGAAGCGGTACCCGGCGCCTCGGGAACATGCAGCGCAGGCTGGGCGAGGCGCATCGCGCATGCGGCGAACCGCTCACCGGCGTGCAGGAAGTCGGCCGTGAGCCGATAGGCCACGCAGCGGCCATCTTCGACTTCAACTTCGACATCGCCGAGAGCGATGCGTAGCAGGACGTCGGTGGCGTCGCCGCTCTCCAGCGGCGGTCCGCCATCGGACAGGCCCAGCCGGATCGACACGGGCTCCAGGCCCCCGGCGGCTGGAGGCAGGTGAGCGGCCAAGGACGCGGCGACCTGCCGTACGGACTCGACCATGATCAGGGGGTGGTGGCTGACGGCCAGATTTCGCTCGTTGAGCGGGTGGAACCGGGGCCATTGGCAACGGGCCTCGAAGGCATGGCTGCCGACCCGCCGCAGGGACACCACCAGCATGGCCGCCATCGTTTCCAGCCCGATGGTCCGCCAGGTGGGGTACTCCTCGACAGCCTCGCAGTCCGCAGACCGCCGGACAGGGTGCGTACGGCGGCCGTCGATCGGAATGTCGGCCGCCGCAGTCCCGCATGTGGTCGCGCCGTGCACGTGCGCCTCCTCGGTACCGGAACCCCGGCCGGCGTCGGACCAGGAATCCGAGTCGCCGTTCACCAGTCTTTCGCCCGTCTCATGGCCGGCGGATGCGGTGGGCCCCGCGCAGGACTCGTATGGCGGCGGCGTGCCGCGCGGCCGACGCCCGTCGCCGCGCACGTCGGCCGCGCCGTACGGATCACATCGCGGCGGTTCACCTCACAGCGGTTCACCTCGCAGCAGCACGCGTCACTGGCCCGTCCGAGCGTTCCTCCCGGTCCTTGTCCGCCTCAACCCGCTTCCCCGCCCCCTCCACGCCCCCTTCCGGGTCCGCGTCGGCGCCCGGCGCCGCCCGGTACCGCTGGTGTGCCGGCAGTGCCCCGGATTCCACGGTGGCGCGGCGGACGGCTCGTCGCTGGGCGGCTGTGGTGGCTCCCCAGATACCGGCGTCCTCACCACGGTCGATGGCCCAGGAGCGGCAGGCGAGGAGGACGGGGCAGCGGCGGCACACCGCGAGAGCCGCTCGTGCCTCCGCACCGGGGGCGAGTGTGTCGGCGAGCGGGAAGAAGATCTCGGGATCCTCACCGACGCATGCGGCTCGGCGGCACCATTCGCTCGGAGCCGCGGGTGAGTGGTCGATGGCCATCGCGTACCTCTGCCGATCCGTTCGGGCGCATCCGCCCAGCACCGAATCGCGGCGCCTCAAGCGCGCCGCGTACCCGGCAGAGGTTCCTTTCAGCGTAAGAACTCAGAACGGACTTGTCACCCTCTTGGCGCACAATCCGGACGTCGTCGGAGGATGGCCCGTTCACGACGGTCTGCCGTGTGAGGGACACCGGCGTGCGGGCACGCGTCAGGTACGAAACTCATGAGCGCGTTCAGCGGTCCTTCCGCCCCGCACGACGTCGGCGACTGGCCTCGGCGTCGGCGTCGGCGACCTGGTCACTGCGCTCAACCCGCGCACAGTCGTCTTCGGCGGGACGCTCCGCGAGGTGTTCCGCGGCTCGGCCGCGCTGATCCGCAGCCGTATCAACCGCACTGCCCTCCGACCGACGCCGATCTCGGCCGCGAGCGGGTCCTCAACCGGCAGCGCCCCCGGTTCCCACGCGCCGCCCACAGTGCCCCACCCGAGCTGAGCAAGTCGACTACGCGCTGATGCAAGGGCAGAAAGTACACCACGATCTCTGCGCACCCCCTGGACGCCATTCATCACATCATTCAATGATCGTGGTGCAGAGCACGGCCTGCGGGACTCCACCCGGTAACGACGCCCCATCGCGAACGGACGACACCACAGCCACGGGAGTGCTTACATGACCGACGGGCAGAAGACGAGCCGCCGCAGCCAGGCATGGTTCGGCGCACAGGGCCGCAGCGGGATGGTGTACCGCTCCTGGATGCGTAACCAGGGACTCGGGCACGAGGTGTTCGACGGGCGGCCCGTCATCGGCGTCGCGACCAGTGCCTCCGAACTCGCGCCGTGCAACGCCCATCTGACCCAGGTCGCCGAAGCCGTCAAGCGCGGTGTGTGGCAGGCGGGCGGCCTGCCGCTCCAGTTCCCCACCATGGCCACCGGCGAGACCCTGATGCGCCCCACCGCCATGCTGTACCGCAACCTCATGGCCATGGAGGTCGAGGAACTGATCCGGGCCAACCCCCTCGACGGCGTCGTGCTGCTGTCCGGCTGCGACAAGACGACGCCCGCCATGCTCATGGGCGCCGCCAGCGTCGACCTGCCCGCCGTCATGGTCACCGGCGGGCCCATGCTCAACGGCAAGTACCGGGGCCAGGACGTGGGATCCGGCACCCACGTGTGGAAGTTCGAGGAGGACCTCAAGACCGGCCGGATGACCGAGGAGGAGTGCTTCTTCGCCGAAGGGTGCATGGCCCGTTCCCACGGGCACTGCATGACGATGGGCACCGCCTCGACGATGGCCTGCATGGCCGAGGCGCTCGGCATGCAGCTCCCGGGCTCGGCGGCCTGGCCTGCGGTCGACGCCCGGCGGATGGAAACCGGACAGGCGGCGGGACAGCGCATCGTAGGGATGGTGGAAGAGGAACTGCGTCCCTCGCAGATCCTGACCCGTAAGGCGTTCGAGAACGCCATCCGGGTCAACGCGGCCATCGGCGGGTCCACGAACGCCGTCATCCATCTCATCGCCCTCGCCGGACGCGTCGGCGTCGAGTTGAACCTGCGGGACTTCGACGGCCTGGTCCGCGCGGTGCCGACCCTGGTCGACCTGATGCCCAGCGGCAAGTACCTCATGGAGGACTTCTGCTACGCGGGCGGCCTGCCCGCCGTCCTGGCCGAACTGCTCGACGGCAAGCTGCTGCACGGCGAACAGATCACGGTCACCGGACGCAGCATCGCCGAGAACACCCAGAAGGCAGAACGCATCGACTCCGACGTCATCACCCGCCTCCACGCCCCGTTCCAGCCCGCCGGCACCGGTATCGCCGTCCTCCACGGGAACCTGTGCCCCGACGGCGCTGTGATCAAGCAGTCAGCCGCGTCCCCGCACCTGCTCACGCACCGCGGCCCCGCCCGCGTCTTCGACTCCCCCGAGGCGTATCACGAGGTGGCCGACGATCCGGACCTCGACATCGACGAGAACACCGTCATCGTCATCCGCAACGCCGGTCCCAAGGGCTACCCCGGCATGCCGGAGGTCTCCAACGTCCCGCTGCCCACCAAGCTGCTGAAGGCCGGCGTCAAGGACATGGTGCGCGTCTGCGACGGCCGGATGAGCGGCACCGGGTACGGGACGGTGGTCCTGCACGTGGCGCCCGAGGCCGCCGTCGGCGGACCTCTCGCCCTGGTGCGCGACGGGGACACCGTCGTCCTCGACGTCCCGAACCGCATCCTGCGCCTGGACGTGGACGACACGGAGCTCGCACGACGCCGACAGGCCTGGACGGCACCTCCCGAGCGGCACACCAGCGGCTACGCCTGGCTCTACACCCAGAACGTGGAACAGGCCGACCAGGGCGCCGACTTCGGCTTCCTGCGCGGAAGCCGCGGACACGAGGTTCCCCGCGACTCCCACTGAACCCGCCCCGGCGGCACCGATCACGCATACCGCGAACTGCTGCTTCGCGTACTCCGCCTGGTCCGCCTGGCCGAAGGAAGCACCTCTGAACCCTCCGCCTGCGTGCGCGGCTCCCAGAGCGTGAGAACCTCCGCCAGCGTGCAGTGTTGTGGCCGAGGCATCTACGTTGGCTGCCGCACCACCGCCATCGAGAACGGCGCCCGGTTCGGCATTGACGTCCAGCCCGTCTCCCGGCCGTCTCCGGGCTGCCGGGCCGCCGACCTGCCGCGGCTTCGTGCTCGCTCCCCGCCGCAGGACCATCGAGCGCGGCGTCGACCGGCTCGTAGAGGCCCCTTGTCAGGACCAGGCCTCCTCCGGGCGGAGGTCTCTCCTTCCTGAGGACTACTCAGCGACGGCAACCTTCGACTTTGGTCCGGATCAGTAACGGGCGCGCGGTCGGATGTCTGAGGTCCCGACGGCACGGACGATGGAGGTCATAGCGAAACCCCATTGGTTCATCTCCCCGGGCCCTCGGCATCTTCCGGTCCGACGGCCCTCGTACGACAGGAGCATTCCACCGTGACCGCCTTCCCCTCCGGCGCCCCCACCGCGACCCGCCCCGCCGTGGCCGCGGCCCGCGCGACGGACCTGACCAAGGTCTACGGACAGGGCGAGACCCAGGTGGTCGCCCTGGACAGCGTCTCTGTCGAGTTCCGGCAGGCCGAGTTCACGGCGATCATGGGCCCCTCGGGCTCCGGCAAGTCCACGCTCATGCACTGCATGGCAGGTCTGGACGCGATCTCCAGCGGCTCGGCGCGCATCGGCGACGTCGAGGTGTCCTCGCTCAAGGACAAGAAACTCACCCAACTGCGCCGCGACAAGATCGGCTTCATCTTCCAGGCCTTCAACCTGCTGCCGACGCTGACCGCGCTGGAGAACATCACGCTCCCCATGGACATCGCCGGCCGCAAGCCCAACAAGGACTGGGTGGACATGGTCGTGGAGACCGTCGGCCTGTCCGGGCGGCTCAAGCACCGGCCGAACCAGCTCTCCGGTGGTCAACAGCAGCGTGTGGCCGTGGCCCGCGCGCTGGCCGGCAAGCCCGAGATCATGTTCGCCGACGAGCCCACCGGCAACCTCGACTCGCGCTCCGGCGCCGAGGTCCTCGGCTTCCTGCGCAACTCGGTCCAGGAACTGGGCCAGACCGTCGTCATGGTCACCCATGACCCGGTCGCAGCCGCCCACGCGGGCCGGGTGATCTTTCTCGCCGACGGCCGGATCGTCGACGAGTTGTACAACCCGACAGCCGGCTCCGTCCTCGACCGCATGAAGCGCTTCGACGCCAAGGGCCGCACGAGCTGACCACGAGCCGACCACGCCCTGACGCCGCGCGTGGCGGCCTTCCGGCCCGGCGCCGCCGCACCGCGAACCGGCCGCTGCCAACCGGCCGCTGCGATCCGGCCCTCACGCTCCCGCCTCTCCTCCAGGACTCCCCCATGTTCCGTACCGCCCTGCGCAATGTGCTGGCCCACAAGGCCCGGTTGCTGATGACCGTGCTCGCCGTGCTCCTCGGCGTCGCCTTCGTCTCCGGCACCCTGGTTTTCACCGACACGATCACGAAGGCCTACCAGAAGAGCTCCGAGAAGGGATTCGACACCGTCGATGTCGCGGTCCGCCCGCACGACAAGAACGACGACACCACTCCCGGCGACCCACCACGGCTGAGCCAGCGCCTGCTGGACCAGATCTCGGCCGTTCCCGGGGCCGGGACCGTCACCGGCACGGTGGCCGGCTACACCGCCGTCGCCGACAAGGACGGCGACCTCCTCGGCAACGGCTTCTCCAGCACCGGCGGCAACTACTTCCCCGCGAAGAACGGCAAGGATCCGCGGTACGACCTCGGCTCCGGCCGCGCCCCGAACACCGACGCCGAGGTGGCACTGGATTCCAGGACCGCCGACCGCGGCGACTACCGCGTGGGCGACACCGTGCGGCTGTCCACCGACGGCCCGGTGCGCCAGAAGAAGATCGTCGGCATCTTCACCACCGACGACGGCAATGTCGCGGCGGGCGGCACCCTCACGCTCTTCGACAACGCCACCGCGCAGAAGCTGTTCACCGAGCCCGGCCAGTACGACCAGATCGACGTCAAGGCCGCTGCCGGCACCTCTCAGGCGACGCTGAAGGCCGGCGTGGACAAGCTGCTGCCCGCCAGGTCGGAGGCGGTCACCGGCAAGAAGCTCGCCGACGACCAGGCCAAGGACATCAAGGCCGGCATGAGCGGCCTGCAGACCGGCCTGCTGGTGTTCGCCGGCATCGCGCTGTTCGTCAGCATCTTCATCATCGCCAACACCTTCAGCATGCTGGTCGCCCAGCGCACCCGGGAACTCGCCCTGATGCGCGCGGTCGGTGCCAGCCGCCGCCAAGTGACCCGCTCGGTACTGATCGAGGCCACCGTCGTCGGTTCGGTCGCCGCCGTCACCGGTCTCCTCGCAGGCATCGGCCTGGGCGCCGCACTGCGCTCGCTGCTGGGCGCCACCGGCTCCACGGTGCCCGACGGGCCGCTGGTCGTCTCCTCGACCACCGTCGTTGCCGCGCTCCTCGTCGGCGTGGTCGTCACCGTCCTCGCCGCCTGGCTGCCCGGCCGCCGCGCCGCGAAAATCCCCCCGATCGCCGCGATGAGCAGCGTGCACGCCGCTCCGAGCGGCCGCGGCCTCGTCGTACGCAACACCATCGGCGCGATCCTCGCCGGCGGCGGTGTCGCACTGGTCCTCGCCGGTACGGGCATGAGCAGCGGCGACGGCAAGGCACCGATGGGCCTGGGTGCGGGCGCGCTGGTGATCGGCGTGTTCGTGCTCACCCCTCTGCTGTCCCGGCCGATGATCGCCGCTTCCGCACCGGTGCTGCGCGTCTTCGGTATCTCGGGCAAGCTCGCCCGCCAGAACGCGGTGCGCAACCCCCGCCGCACCGCCGCCACCGCCTCCGCGCTCATGATCGGCCTCACCCTCATCACCGGCCTGACCGTGATCGCGGGAAGCGTGCAGAAGAGTATCGACGAGATGGCCGCGGGCTCACTGCGCAGTGACTACGTCGTCTCCCTGGGCGCCATCGGCGGTACGGGCCTGTCACCGGATGTGGAGAAAACCCTCAAGCGCACCGACGGCGTCACCGCCACCAGCACCCAGCGCACCGCCCCGGCCCTGGTCGACGGTGACACGACAGCGCTCACCGGCGTCAACGGCGACACCATCAGCCAGATGATCTCGGTCGACTTCAGCTCAGGCTCGCTCTCCGAGGTCACCGGGAACACCATCGTCGTCGACGACGACACCGCCCAGGACAACAACTGGCACGCGGGCTCGAAGGTCCCGGTCACCTTCGAAGACGGCGCCAGGAAACAATTCACCATCGCGGGCATCTACGAGGGCAACTCCCTGCTCAACGGAATCGTCATCGACAGCGCGGTGCTCTCCGCGCACATGGACAACGTCACCGACAACAAGGTGATGGTGAAGACCAAGGACGGCCCGAACCAGACCACGAAGGACGCGCTACAGAAGGCGCTCGGCGACAACCCGGCCATCAACGTGCAGGACAAGAAGGACATCTCGAACGACATCGCCAAGGCGATCACCCTGCTCCTGAACATGCTCTACGGGCTGCTCGCGATGGCCGTGATCGTCGCCGTCCTCGGTGTCATCAACACCCTGGCCATGTCGGTCTTCGAGCGTTCCCGGGAAATCGGCATGCTGCGCGCCATCGGCCTGGACCGCAAGGGCATCAAGCGCATGGTGCGTCTGGAGTCGCTGGTCATCTCGCTCTTCGGCGCGGTCCTGGGCCTGAGCCTCGGCGCGTTCTTCGGCTGGGCGGCCGGCGAACTGATCGCTCCCTCACTTCCGACGTACGAACTGGTCATGCCCTGGGGCCGGTTGGCACTCTTCCTCGCCCTCGCCGCCGGCGTGGGCATGCTGGCCGCGGTATGGCCCGCCCGGCGCGCCTCCAAACTCAACATGCTGGCGGCCATCAAGTCCGAGTAGCCTCCCGCCTCGTGCAACACCCACGTCGGCCGGGCTGGGCCGCCAGCCCGGCCGACGCCCGGTCGGCGGCTCCCACACCAAGATCAACGCCGTCTAGACCGACCACCACCA
>NZ_JBHXTO010000103.1:0-3043 GCF_042677425.1 Streptomyces sp. NPDC127119
GCCCCAGCTTTTGCCCCTTCAGGGGGCGCAGCCCCCAAGGGGCGCGGGGAACTGCGCGACCAGCCCCCACCGGGCCGCACCTGGCACTCCGCCCGGGCTTGTGCCTTTTAGGGGCGCGGGGAACTGCGCGGGTGACCCCCACCGGGCCCGCACTCGAAGCGCGCCTCGGCCCCCGCCCTCACGGCCCCACGCCAGTGGTCAGCTGAGTTCCGCTGCCACCAGCTCCGCGATCTGGATCGCGTTCAGCGCAGCGCCCTTGCGGAGGTTGTCGTTCGAGACGAACAGCGCGATCCCGTGCTCGACCGTCTCGTCCGCACGGATGCGGCCGACGAACGACGGATCCTGCCCGGCAGCCTGCAGCGGCGTCGGAATCTCCGAGAGGGCGACCCCGGGCGCACCGGCCAGCAGCTCCGTGGCCCGCTCCACACTCAACGGCCGCGCGAACCGCGCGTTGACCTGCAGCGAGTGCCCCGAGAACACCGGCACACGGACACACGTCCCGGACACCTTGAGCTCCGGGATCTCCAGGATCTTGCGGGACTCGTGCCGGAGCTTCTGCTCCTCGTCGGTCTCGTTCAGGCCGTCGTCCACGATGGACCCGGCCAGCGGCAGGACGTTGAAGGCGATGGGCCGCTGGTAGACCTGCGGCTCGGGGAAGTCGACCGCCGAACCGTCGTGGGTCAGCTTGTCCGCGTCGGCGACGACCTTCTGCGCCTGGCCGTGCAGCTCGGCGACACCGGCGAGCCCGGACCCGGAGACGGCCTGGTAGGTGGCGACGACGAGCGCTTCGAGCCCCGCCTCCGCGTGCAGCGGCTTCAGCACGGGCATCGCGGCCATGGTCGTGCAGTTCGGGTTGGCGATGATCCCCTTGGGCCGGTCCGCCACGGCGTGCGGGTTGACCTCGGAGACGACCAGCGGAACCTCGGGGTCCTTGCGCCACGCCGAGGAGTTGTCGATCACGACGGGACCCTGTGCGGCGACCTTCTCGGCAAGGGCCCTGGACGTGGCGCCGCCCGCGGAGAACAGCACGATGTCGAGGCCGGAGTAGTCGGCCGTGGAGGCGTCCTCCACGGTCACGGACTTGTCCTTGTAGGCGATCGTCGAACCGGCCGAACGGGCCGAGGCGAACAGGCGCAGCGTCTCCACCGGGAACTCGCGCTCGGCGAGGATCCTCAGCATGACGGTGCCGACCTGACCGGTGGCTCCGACGATTCCTACCTTCACAGCGACTCCTTCTGCCTGCTTTTCTGCCTGCTCATTTTTTTGGCCGGGACATGGCCGAGTTTCCATCATGTGTCTCACCCGGGCCCATGTGTCCAATCCTTTGCCCGCGCACTGAGACGGTGTGACATACGCCTCCGTCGCTCGAAGCGGGCCGCCCGAAGTCGGCCGAAGCCGGTCGACGTCGGGCGAACGTTTCGTACGCTCCCGGCGTCCTAGAGGAAACGCGGTGAGGGGAGGGGTGCTGTGCTGCGCAGAAAAACCTGCCGCGTCCAGGGGGCCGAGGAGTCGGCCCGGGGAGTGTTCGACGACCCCCTGGACGCGACACAGGAGCGTCGGGTGCGTGCGGTGCTCGCGCTCGGCGGGGTGCCGCAGACGGACCTGCCGGACGGGGTGCAGCAGGTCCGTCTGCGGCTGCTTGAGCGGGCGGCGAGCGGTGCGGAGGCGCCGCGTGACGTGTCGGCGTGGGCGGCGGTCGTCGCGTCGAACCTGGCCATGGACTGGCACCGGGCCAGGCGTCGGCAGGAGCGGATCGGTGAACGGCTGGCCTCGCTGCGGCCGGCCGAGCACACCGGGGGCGACTCGGGCGAGGAGACGAAGGTGCTGTCGCTCGCGGTGGCCCAGGGCCTGGACGAGCTGCCCGACGCCCAGCGGCAGGTCCTCGTGCTGCGCTTCTACGCCGACCTGCCCGTCCGGGGAATCGCCGAGGAGCTCGGCATCCCGGAGGGCACGGTCAAGAGCAGGCTGCATTCGGCGGTCCGCGCGCTGCGCACCCGCCTGCACGAGGACGAGGTGGTGTGACATGCCCGAGTACGGAGGAGCCGAGTACGAAGAAGCCGCGTACGAGGGGATCGACGCGCTGCTCGCCGCGCTCACGGACGACCCCCTGCCCGCGGGAGCGCGGGACGACCCGGAGTTCATGGCGGAGCACCGGTCGGCGGTCGCGGACGTGGCCCTGCTGAGGGAACAGCTGCGGATCATGGGCGACACCCTGGCCGACGGGACACCGGACGCGGAGGCGACGGACGCCGGGACACCGGACGCGGGGGCGGCGGACCCCGGGCGGCAGGGTGACGGCGGCCGGAGGGCGGGGCCGTCCCGGGCGTCCGCCCCGCTCAGGCCGCCGCGAGCGCCGAAGAAGCCGAAGAAGGGGACGGGGCCCCGGCAGCCGCGCCGCGCCCGGCGCTGGGCGGGAGCGGCCATGGGCGCCCTCGTGATCGCGGCGGGCACGGCGCTGCTGGGCGGACTGGTGTGGCTCGGTGTGCAGGGAGGGGGCGCGGGAGGCGCGGACAGCGACGCGAGCTCCAAGAGCGGCTCGGCGGCCGGGCGTCAGGAGGACGGCGGGGGCGACTCGTCGCTGTTCTCGCCGGAGATGCGCCTCGCGTGCGCCAAGGTCCTCGTCGAGGGGACCGTACGGAACATCACGCCCGCGGCCGACGGGAACGTACGCGTCGAACTGGAGGTGAAGCGCTACTACCGGCCCGAGCGGTCGGTGGCGGACCACCCGACGATCACCGTCACGCTCCCGGAGAGTGCCCGGAAGGACCTGAAGGCCGGCACGTACACCCTGGTGCGGTTGCCGGTGTACCCGCAGGACCGGCTGGACTGGGAGACCGGCTGGGGGGTCGGCGACGCCCGCAAGGAGATCGTCGAGGCCCTGCCGGGAGCGCGCGGCATGGAGTGCGCGGGCCCGGAGAGCGGCAGGGGCGGCGAGGGCTGAGCGCGGCGGCGGGGGAACGGGAAGGGGGGGGGGCCCGGGGGACACGACACCCCCCCCCGCGGTGGGTGTCAGTGTGTGTGTGGGAGGCCGGGGCGCAGGCGG
>NZ_JBHXTO010000103.1:3053-32352 GCF_042677425.1 Streptomyces sp. NPDC127119
CGAGCCCCTGGCGGCCGGGCGCGGCTGGTAGGCGCGGGGCCGGTGATGGGCCGGGGCCGGCGGGGGGGCCGCGCGGCCGCGGGCTACGGGGTTGGGGGGGCCCCCGGTGGAACCGGACGCCCGCCCTCTGTGTCAGTGCCTGTGTGTCAGTGCCTGCCGGACGCTACGGCGTGACCTTCTCGATCAGGACGCTGCCCGTTCCGGCCGCGGTGCCCCGCGCGTTCACGAGCTGCACCCGCCCGAAGAACGTACGGCCGGCCGGCGGCGCCGCGTTCGCGACGACCTGCGCGGTGACCGACGTCGAGGCGCCGGTGGCGAGCTTCACTGGCGTCGCGGCGACCTCCACCTGTCCGAGCGAGGGCGCGAAGTACACGTCCAGGTAGTCGTACGCGGTGGTGCCCGCCGGGACCGAGTAGCCGTCGACCAGCACGGTGTACGTACCGGCCGCGGGCGACGGGACGGAGACGGCCTCCTCGGAGTCGCCGTCCGCGGACGAGCCGACCAGGGTGCCCTGCGCGTCGTAGACGGACAGGTCGAGGTCGGCGGCGGCGTCGGAGACGTTGCCGATGCTCACGTCGAGCGACTCGGCGCCCGCGGGCACGTCCACCGTGACGGTGTCCGTGGCGCCCTGGGCGATGGTCGGCCGCGTGCTCTTCGAGGAGCCGAGCGGACCGCCCTTGAGCGAACCGTCGACCGCGGCGAGCTTGTTCGTCACCTTCCACGAGGCCGGGGTCGGCGTACCGACCTTGGCGTCCGGGACGGTCACGACGGCCGGGTCGAACTCGGCGCCCAGCACCTCGACGTTCAGCTTGTACGGGTTGTCGAGCAGCGGCGACGTACGGCGCGACTCGACCTCGATCTCCCAGACGCCCGGCTGCGGGTCGCTGTAGGACCGCAGGTCGGGGCGGCAGCCGTTGCCGTCGAGGTAGTTGTTGTAGCAGAACGGCGTCGACGTGTTGTCGATCGGGACGCCGTACGGGTGGATGGCGATGAACCGGGTCTGGCTCCCGGTCTTCAGCCCGCCGATCGCGACCTCAAGGTTCTTGGCGCCCTCGGGGACGGTCACGAAGTACGACGTGGTGGAGTTGCGCTGGACCTTGCCGGACGCCGCGTAGGCGTACTTCTGCGAGGCGGACAGCGGGGCGGCGACCACGACGGTGGTGAGGATCTGCTTGTCGACGCCCTCGGTGCGCGGGTCGTCGACCTCCAGGATCGCGCTGCTCAGCCCGGAGTTCTCCGGCCTGGCCTCGATCTTCACCGTCACCGGCTTGTTCAGCGGCAGCGAGATCTCGTCCTTGCCGACGATCCGGAACGTGTGGTCCCGGTTGTTCTCCAGGTTCAGCTCGTGCCGGACGGCACGGTCCGCGCCGGTCGTACGGGTCACGGTGACGTCGTACGTCTTCTTCTGGCCGGCCTTGAGACCGCCCTCGCGGTCGTAGAGGCCGGTGCCGAAGCCCGGGGTCTTGAGCGCGAAGTCGATCGCGGTGTCGACCGGGGCCTTGACGCTGTACTCGTGGGCGGTGGCGCCGTCACGGATCGAGTCCCAGGCGTCCGGGATGTTGATGAGGCCCGCGCCCTCCGCGTACGCCTGCGTGCCGCTGATGTGGTCGGCGGTCGAGGTCAGCGCGGTGCGCAGCTTCGCGGGCGTCAGATCGATGCGCTTCTGCTTCGCGGCGCTGAGCAGCAGCGCGGACGCGCCCGCGGCCTGCGGGGACGCCATCGAGGTGCCCTGGAGCATCGAGTAGCCGGGCGGCAGGGAGTAGCCCGCCTCGGCGACCGGGCCGCCGGGGAACCAGGTCTGCGTGGTGTTGATGGAGGCACCGGGCGCGGTCAGCGTCGGTGTGAAGCCGCCGTCCTCACGCGGGCCGCGCGAGGAGAAGGGCAGCATCGCGTACTTCTTCTCGACGGCCGAGCCGTAGTTGGACGCCCAGGTCTGCTTGGAGATGGACGCGCCGACCGAGATGACCTTGTCGGCCAGGCCGGGGTCGCCGATCGTGTTGGCGCCGGGTCCGGAGTTGCCGGCCGAGATGACCAGCTGGACGCCGTAGGTGTCGATGAGACGCGTGTAGAGCTCGGCGCGCGCGTTGTTGCCGTCGTTGAGCGCGGGCAGGCCGCCGATCGACATGTTCACGATGTCGACGCCGCGGTTGGCGACGAGGTCGATCATGCCCTCGGTGAGCGCGACGTTCGTGCAGCCGCCGCTCCAGGTGCAGGCGCGCGAGGAGACGAGCTTGGCGCCGGGCGCCGCGCCGTTCATCCTGCCGCCGAACAGCTTGTTGGCGGCGGTGATGCCGGCGACGTGCGTGCCGTGCTCGGACTCGATGATGCCGATGTTGACGAAGTCGGACTTCTTGCCCACCCAGTCACCGCCCAGCGGGTCCATCGGGACGTCCTTGCGGATCTCCACGACGAACGGCACGCGCTCGGCGATCTCGGTGGCCGGGTCGTCGGTACCGAAGTAGCCGATCTGGTAGCCGTCCTTGTACGGCTTCATCGGCGCGTCGTCCGTGAAGTCGTTGTTGTCGTTCAGGTCGACGCGGACCGTTCCCGCGGCGGCGTCGTAGAGCACGCCCCAGCTGTCGGTCGTGTCGCCGTCGCGGTTCAGGTCGCCGTTCGCGTCGCCGCCGACGGAGGCGGACTCACGGAAGCGGCTGACCGCGTAGTTCCCGGCGGGTGCCTTCCAGCTCTCGCCGTCGTAGGTGAAGACCGGGCCCGAGCGGGCGTTGACCATCGCGCGCCAGGTCGCGTCGCCGTCGACCAGCGGGTCGGTCGCCGTCACCCAGTCGACGATCTTGCGCTCGCCGGTCGTCGTCCTCTGCAGCGCCGGGTGCGCCACGTCGACACCGGAGTCGAGGATGCCGATGGTGATACCGCGGCCGTCCGCCTTCGGGTTCTTCTTCACGAAGTCGACGGCACCCGTCTCGAAGGACGGGTTGTACGGGTTCACGGCGGGGGTGTTCTTGCCCGGCGCCGGGTACGCGGCGGCCGTGGCGCCCTTCTTGGCACCCTTGGCCGTGTCCGCGGACGGGGTCGGGTCGTCCAGCACGATCTCCTGGCGCAGGTCGATGCCGTGCACGGAGGAGAGCTTGGAGGCCGCCGCGATGGCCGACTCGGCCTTGGCGGTCGGGACGGTCGCGCGGACGTAGCCGAGCTTGTCGTAGGTGCGGCCGACCGAGCCGCCCTTCACCGCGTCGAGCTGCCCTGCGACCTGTTCGGTCTGCCCCGGCGCGGTGGCGATCATCATCGTGACGTTCTTGTCGCCGGACGCCTGCGCCTGCGCGAGGAGGTCGGCGTCGGCCGAACCGAGCTTGCCTTTCGCGGACTTGACCGGCGTGTCGGCGGGGGTGGTACCCGGGCCGTCCGCGGAGAAGGCCATGGGTATCGGCCCGACCGAGGAGAGGGCGGCCACGAGGCCGGCGGCGACGGCTATGCGTGCCGCGCGTCTCGCCCCGCTGATCGGAGCGCGCTGAGAGTGGAGGGTCATCAGCATCCTTGTGAGTAAAGGAAAAGTCCGTTCACGATCGGATCGACGTCGGACCGATCGCGTCAGTCCGGAATGTGAACCCGGATGACCGCTCAGCTTTACGTAAGAAACGGAAGTTTGGGGAGAGCTGACCGTGACGTGAACTGTTCATGGCGTAATTCCGCCATACGTCATGGAGCCGATCTCCGGCCAAACCGGGACGTGCGGATGCCCCTGTCGTAACGTCTGCCCATGCGCAAGGAGTTGAGGGTGGCGGCCTACGCCGTGTGCGTGCGTGACGGGCGGATGCTCCTCGCACGCTGGGTGGCACGCGACGGCAGCAGACGCTGGACCCTGCCCGGCGGCGGCATGGACCACGGCGAGGACCCGTACGACACCGTGATCCGCGAGGCCGAGGAGGAGACCGGGTACACCGTCGAGCCGCTCACCCTGCTCGGCGTCGACTCGATCCTGCGCACCTATCCGCGCCGCGTCGGCGCCGCCGACTTCCAGGGCCTGCGGATCGTCTACGAGGCCCGGGTGACCGGCGGCGAACTGCGCCACGAGGCCGACGGCTCGACCGACATGGCGGCCTGGCACCCCCTCGACGAGGTGCCCGCGCTGGAACGCGTGGGACTGGTCGACGTGGGACTCGCACTGTGGCGGGAGCGCCCCGGACCCGGCCGGGTGACAGGCATCCCGGAACATCCCGCCGACACCTGAGCCCGGCCGCCGAACCGACCGCGAAACGGGCGGCGGAACCCACCCCTACCCCGCCAGATGAACGTGGAGTGACCGGCTCGCCTCCGTTCGAGGAGGGCTCGGTGGACGCGGAGGGTAGTCCAAGATCGACGTACGGTGATCGGCGCTGCCCGTTGCCGTCCAGTTAACGCGCAGGTCACCCCCGGTGCCAACCATCAAGTACGAGCGGGAAGTTCGCGTCAGTGGACCGACCGCGACCACTGCTGACGCGCCGCACCAGGGGAGACCGCGCCATGTCGCGCATACGCTCTGTCGCCACCGCCGCTCGTGACCGCCGCGCCTTCCTGGCCGCCACCGGGGCGGTGTCCCTCTCCGCGGGCATCGGCTTCGCGCTGCGCCCGGGAACGAGCGAGGCCGCCACCCACACCGCCGCCCCCCAGGGCCAGCCGATCGCCGTCTCCCGCAGGGCGCCGGCCGCACCCCTGGCCCCCTACACCCGGGGCACCACCCTCTCGACCATCGCCACCGCCCGCCCGGGCTCCGGGTACCGGCGGCTCGGCGACGGGCCCGCCTGGTCCCGTGTCGTCCGCGGCGACCTGGCCGCCCCCCAGTCCGGCCGGGCGGGGCGGCGCACCGCCCTCGCCGCGTTCGTGCAGTTCACCGACCTGCACCTGGTCGACGTACAGCACCCGCTGCGGTACGAGTACCTGCGCGCCCAGACCGCCAGCGCCTGGCGTCCGCAGGAGTCCCTGTCGGTGGCCGGCGCGGTCTCGCTCGTCGAGCGGGTCAACGCACTGCGCGGCGCCCCCGTCACCGGCTCGCCCCTGCACTTCGTGATGACCACCGGCGACAACACCGACAACAACGCCAAGACGGAACTGGACTGGTTCCTGAAGGTCATGAGCGGTGGCCGCATCACCCCCAACTCCGGTGACCCGGCCCGCTACGAGGGCGTCCAGAACAGCGACCTCAAGCTGTACTGGCAGCCCGACGCGGCCCTGCGCGACGCCGACAAGCAGCTCGGCTTCCCGCGCATCGAGGGTTTCCTGGCCGCCGCGATCCGCGAGGTGCGCAGCCCCGGCCTCAACCTGCCCTGGTACTCCACGGTCGGCAACCACGACTCGCTGCCCGGCGGCTGCTACGCGCCCGGCGACTCCTTCTTCGCCGAGTTCGCGGTCGGCGGCAGGAAGCTGATGACGCTCGACGAGTCGGAGGGCGTCGCCATCTGGAAGAACGTCAAGAAGGGCGGCGACCCCAAGGGCGCCGGCTTCAAGGCGATGCTCAAGTCCCAGGCACGCAGGATGCGCTCGGTCACCCCGGACGAGGCCCGCGCCCCCTTCACGCCGACCGAGTACCTCCAGGCCCACCTCGACCCGGCGCACGCCGGCACGGGCCCCGTCGGACACGGCTACTCGCAGGCCAACCTCGCCGCGAAGACCCAGTACTACACGTTCCGGATCGCGGACGACGTGCTCGGCATCAGCCTCGACACCACCGACCCGGGCGGCCACTACGAGGGCTCGATCGGCACGACCCAGCTGCGCTGGCTGGAGCGCACGCTGAAGGCGGCGGAGAAGAACAAGGAACACGTCATCGTCTTCAGCCACCACACGAGCAAGTCGATGCGCAACCTCCGCGAGGACCCGGCGCACCCGGGGGAGCGGCGGCACGGCGGCGACGAGGTGCTCTCCGTGCTCGGCGCCCACCGCCCGGTGCTGGCCTGGGTGAACGGCCACAGCCACAAGAACGCCGTCACCCCGCACTCCGGCCCCGACGGCCGCTCGTTCTGGGAGGTCTCCACCGCCTCCCACGTCGACTTCCCGCAGCTCGCCCGGGTGATCGAGATCGCCGACAACCATGACGGCACGATCTCCCTGTTCACCACGCTGATCGAGTCCGCGGCCCCCCACGAGACGGACTTCACGGACCTCTCCCAGACAGGCCTGGCAGCCCTGTACCGAGAGCTCGGTTTCAACGCCCCGGGCGCCCGAACGGACCTGAGCGGGACCCCGGCGGACCGCAACACGGAACTGATCCTGAAGAAGGGTTGAGGCCCCTTCGCTGTCAGGGGCGCAGCCCCCGAGGGGCGCGGGGAACGGCGCAGTCTTCGCCTTTGAGGGGCGCGGGGAATGGCGCAGTCTTGCGCCCTTGAGGGGCGCGGGGAATGGCGCAGTCTTGCGCCCTTGAGGGGCGCGGGGAACTGCGCGACCAGCCCCCACCGGACCCGCACCCGACATACAACCAATCGCCCCCCACCCCCCCCCGCAAACACGGCCGAAACCAGCTCAACCACCCCAGCCGTAGGCAACCTCCACGCCCCACCACCAGGTCACCCCCGTCGACCCACCCGCGACGGAAGGCGTGACCCGACATGACAACACCCCGCACCCTCCGCCTGAGCCTCACAGGCACCACCGCACTGGTCGTGGCCGCCCTGACCGCCCCAGGGGCCCTGGCGGACGCCCCGCCCCGGGCGAGAGATCACGCCGCGACCCAGCGGGCGATGGACGCGGCGGTCAAGGACGGAGTCCCCGGCGTCGCAGCCCAGGCCGCCGAGAACCACACCACCTGGAAGGCCACCGCGGGCGTGGGCGACCTCAAAACGAAGAAGCCCCGCTCGGCGGCGGACCACTACCGCGTAGGCAGCATCACGAAGACCTTCACCTCGACGGTCGTACTCCAGCTGGAAGCAGAGCGTGTGCTCTCGCTGGACGACACCGTCGACAAGTGGCTGCCCGGCGTCGTCCACGGCAACGGCCACGACGGCCGCCACATCACCCTGCGCCAACTCCTCAACCACACGAGCGGCATCTACGACTACACGACCGACGACACCTTCGCCCGCACCTACTTCCTGAAGGACGGCTTCTTCGAGCACCGCTTCGACAGGCTGCCGCCCCGCGACCTCGTGCGGATCGCGACGTCCCACGCGCCGGACTTCGCGCCGGGCACCTCGTGGAACTACTCCAACACCAACTACGTCCTGGCCGGCATGGTGATCGAGAAGGCCACGGGCCACACGTACGGCGACGAGATCCGGCAGCGGATCATCCAGCCGCTCGGCCTGAACGCCACCCTCGTCCCGGGCACGTACCCGAAGGTGCCGAAGCCCAGCAGCCGGGCGTACGGAAAGCTCGCCGAGACGGCCACCGGCCCCACCTACGACGTCACGGAACTCAACCCGGGCCTCGCCTCCGCTGCGGGCGAGATGATCTCCGACCCGGGTGACCTCAACCGCTTCTACTCGGCGCTGCTGCGCGGCCGGCTCCTGCCGAAGAAGCAGCTCGCCGAGATGAAGACCACCGTCAAGGTCGGGGAGATCCCGAACGCCGGTTACGGCCTCGGCCTCATCGAGCGCGAGCTGAGCTGCGGTGTCGTCGTCTGGGGCCACGGCGGAGGCATCCACGGCTCCACCTCGGAGGCGGTGACGACGGCGGACGGCCGCCACTCGCTCGCCTTCAACTTCAACGGCGACTGGTCGGGAGACACGGACGCGGTGATCGAGGCGGAGTACTGCCCGAAGCCGAAGTAGCGGGCAGGACAGGAGGAGGGGCCACCGGCCACCCGGCAGCCCCTCCGGTCCCTGCCCCTCTCTCCCCCTACCGGGGCAGCACCACCACATAGGCCGCCGGATCGCGGTCCCCCGACGCCATCAGAGCCGTACGGACGACCGTCGCCTGCTGCTCCATCGAGTCCCGCAGCTTCTTCGGCGTGACGTGGACGACCGTGATGCCGAGACGCTCCAGGTGCTCGCGCTTGCGGGCGTACTCGGACCACATCGCGTCGTCGTCGTGGCGCGGGGCCCGGGTGTCGAGTTCGAGGGCGACGGCGTGGTCGGGCCAGTACGCGTCGAGGCCGCCGAGGAGCGGGCCGCCGGGCAGCCGGAGGTCCACGTTCCAGACCGGGTCGGGCAGCCCATGTTCCGTGACCAGGCGGTAGAGCCGGTCCTCGGCGATGGCCCGGCCCTCGGCGAGGAGGGAGTCGACGGCGTCCACCACATGCGGCCGGCTCAGCAACCGGGCCTGGGTCAACTCCCGTACGAACGCGGCGGGTTCGCAGTGTCCGCCGCGTACCGCCTCGGTGAGCAGCCGGCGTACGACCCCCGCGTCCGTGATGTCGGCGACCGCGTCGGCCAGCGCACGCGGCACGGGCGCCACGGGGATACCGCCGAGCTGTACGGGTTCCGGCATGCCCGGTGTACGGACGATACGGACGCAGCCCGTCGAACGCAGTCGGCGCAGCCGCGGGACGAGGACGTCGACGCGGTCCAGGGAGAGCAGCGCGGGAGCGGCGGCGAAGCGGTGCAGGGCGAGTGCGGCGAGGCCGGTGATCATGGCGTCGGCGTACTCCTGCGGGGCGTGCGGTTCGGGGGCGCCGGGCCGGGCGATGCCGGGCTGGGCGGGGACGGCCGGTTCCGCGGCGGGGCAGCGGGCCGCGTACATGAGGACCGCGTGCAGCCGCTCCTCGCTGGTGGCGGGCCCCGGGCGGAGCAGGTGGACCCCGGGCAGGAGCTGCTGCCAGGAACCGCCCGGCCGGCACTGCGCGTTGATGTCGGCGGTGCTCACGCCCCGCGATCGCAGCTGCGCGGTGGTCATGACGCGCTGCTGGACGTCGGACAGGTGGCGGAGGGGCCGGGGGGAGAGCGGGGTGTTGTGGTTCATGACCTCGAATCTGCCGCGCCTGATCCGCTGCCTAACCGCTGTTACAAGCCCGTCGTCAAAACCGGACAACCCCGCCCTAAAGTCCACCCGCCAAACTGCCGAAACCCCCTGGTCCAGAAGGGGGTCACGGCACCGATTACCCAAATTCCGTAACTGTTATGGACGCCCGACAAGTCAACCCTCAGTGTGCTGTCCCCCGTTAGGGGAGCCCCTTCAGGGGCGCGGGGAACGGCGCAATCTTTTGTCGTGAGGGGACGCAGCCCCCAAGGGGCGCGGGGAACGGCGCGACCAGCCCCCACGCACCCGCACCCGACGACTCACCCCGCGGCAGCCCCATCACAAGCCTGCCCCCGCAACGCACGCCCCAGATCGTCCCGAGCCTCAAGCACCAACCGCCGAAGCGCAGGCGCAGCCTCCCCATGGGAGGCAAGCCACGCATCGGCAGCCGCCAAGGTCTCGGCAGAGTCCTGCAGCGAGGGGAACAACCCCCGCACCACATCCATCCCGATCTGGATCGACCGCTCCGCCCACACCCGCTCGATCACATCGAAGTACTTCGACGCGTAGGAAGCGGTCAGCTCCCGGTGGGACGCCTGCGCGAACCCCCCGATCGTCGCCTCCACCAGCGCGTTGGACAGCGAGTCCGACTCCACCACGGCGGCCCACGCCTGCGCCTTGACCGCCGCGGACGGCCGGGCGGCCAGGCACCGCACCTGATGCCGCTTGCCGGACGCGGTGTCGTCGCGGGCCAGCTCCGCGGCGAGCACGGACTCGTCCGCGACCCCGTGCGCGGCGAGCGGTTCCAGGAACGCCCACCGCAGCTCCTGGTCCACCTCAAGCCCGTCGATCTTCGCCGTCCCGTCCAACAGCTCCCGCAGCAGCCGCAGATCGTCCTCGCCGGAGGCGACCGCCGCGAGGAACCGCGCCCACGTCAGCTGGTGCTGGCTGCCGGGCCCGGCGGCCCGCAGCTCCCGCAGCGCGCCCTCGGCGAGCAGCCGCCCGCCGGTGGCCCGCCATTCGGGTGCCACGTAGAAGGTGAGCGCGGAGTTCGCCCACGCGTGGAGCGTCTGGAGCACACCGATGTCCGACTCGCGGCCCGCGAAGCGCAGCACGAGGTCGACGAAGTCCCGCGCGGGCATGAGCGCGTCACGGGTCAGGTTCCACAGCGCCGACCAGCACAGGGCGCGGGCGAGCGGGTCGGTGAGGTCACCGAGGTGGGCCCGCAGGGTGTCCAGCGACCCCTCGTCGAAGCGGATCTTGCAGTACGTGAGGTCGTCGTCGTTGACGAGGACCAGTTCGGGGGCGTCGGCCCCGGCCAGCTCACCGACGACCGTGCGCGGCCCGTCGACGTCGACCTCGGCGCGCGCGTACCGCACGAGCGAACCGCCGCCCGAGCCGTCGCCCGACCCGGCCGCGCCCTCCCGCCGGTACAGGCCCACCGCGACCCGGTGCGGCCGCAGTTCGGGATGCGACTCGGCGGCCTCCTGGAGGACGGTCAGCTCACCGACCCGGCCGTCCGCGTCGAGGAGCACTTGCGGGGTGAGGGAGTTGACGCCGGCGGTCTGCAGCCAGGACCGCGACCAGGCCGCCATGTCCCGCCCGCTCGTCTCCTCCAGGACCGACAGCAGGTCACCGAGGCGCGTGTTCCCGTACGCGTGCCGCTTGAAGTAGCGGCGGGCGCCCTCCAGGAACGCGTCCCGTCCGGCGTAGGCGACCAGCTGCTTGAGGACGGACGCGCCCTTGGCGTACGTGATCCCGTCGAAGTTGAGCTTGGCGTCCTCCAGGTCGCGGATGTCGGCCGTGACCGGGTGGGTGGAGGGCAGCTGGTCGGCGCGGTACGCCCACGCCTTGCGGTTGTTGGCGAAGGTGACCCAGCCGTTGGTGAAGCGGGTCGCCTCGACCATCGAGAACGTGCCCATGAAGTCCGCGAAGGACTCCTTGAGCCACAGGTCGTCCCACCACACCATGGTCACCAGGTCGCCGAACCACATGTGGGCCATCTCGTGCAGGATCACGTTCGCCCGGCGCTCGTACGACGCCTGCGTCACGTTGCCGCGGAAGATGAACTCCTCGCGGAAGGTCACACAGCCCGGGTTCTCCATCGCGCCGAGGTTGTACTCGGGCACGAACGCCTGGTCGTACTTCCCGAACGGGTACGGGTAGTCGAAGTGGTCGTGGAAGAAGTCGAGGCCCTGCTTGGTGATCAGGAAGACGTCATCGGCGTCGAAATGCCTGGCCAGGCCCTTGCGGCAGAGCGCGCCGAGCGGGATCTCCAGCCGCGTCCCGTCGTCGAGGACCCGCTCGTACGAGTCGGTCACATAGTGGTACGGACCGGCGACGAAGGCCGTGATGTACGTCGAGATGGGCTTGGTGCCGGCGAACTTCCACACCCCGTCGGCCAGTTCACCGACGCCGTTGCTCCACACCACCCAGTCCTCGGGGGCCCGCACCTCGAAGCGGAAGGGCGCCTTGAGGTCGGGCTGCTCGAAGTTGGCGAAGACGCGGCGCGAGTCGGCCGGCTCGTACTGCGTGTAGAGATAGACCTCGCCGTCCTCGGGGTCGACGAATCGGTGCATGCCCTCGCCCGTGCGGCTGTACGCGCACTGGGCGTCGACCACCAGTTCGTTGTCCTCGGCCAGGTCCTCCAGGAGGATGCGCGAACCGTCGAAGACCGCGCCCGGGTCGAGGTCCCTGCCGTTCAGCGAGACGGCCGTGACGCGCGGCGCGATCAGGTCCGCGAAGCTCGTGGCGCCCGGCTCCGCGCTGCGGAACCGGATGGTCGTCACCGACCGGAACGTACGCGGCTCGGTGTCGGTCCCGCCCACCGCGGAGCGCAGGTCCAGGGACACCTCGTACTCCTCGACGGACAGCAGTGCTGCCCGCTCGCGGGCCTCGTCGCGGGACAGATTCTCACCGGGCACGGGCGGCACTCCCTCGTGGCGTCATGGGTACGTGATGGATGCGCGTGAACAGGACCGATCCTCCCATGTGCACCTGACACCGGGCACCCGGGAATGGCACGAGCGACCGATCGCGTTGAACATGAGCCTGGTGTCACAGAGTGCCGGGCGCCGGTGTCCACCCAACGAGGAGAAGCATGTCTGAGCAGACTTCCGCCAAGACTCCGGTCGACTTCTGGTTCGACCCGCTGTGCCCGTGGGCGTGGATGACCTCGCGCTGGGTCCTGGAGGTGGAGAAGGTCCGGGACATCGAGGTCCGCTGGCACATCATGAGCCTGGCGGTGCTGAACGAGCCGAGGCTCGACGAGCTGAACGACCACTACCGCGAGATGATGACCACCACCGCGTGGGAGGCCGTCCGCGTGGTGACCGCGGCCTGGCAGAAGCACGGCGCCGACGTCCTCGGCCCGCTCTACACCGCGCTCGGCAACCGCATCCACAACGGCGGCCAGGGCCCGACGCGGGAAGCGATCGCCGGTGCGCTCGACGAGGTGGGCCTCCCCGCCGACCTGATCGACTACGCGGACCAGAAGGACTTCGAGTTCGACGCCGAGCTGCGCGCCTCCCACAAGGAGGGCATCGACAAGGTCGGCCAGGACGTCGGCACGCCCGTCATCGCGGTCCCCGGCGCCGACGGCGAGCAGATCGCCTTCTTCGGCCCGGTCGTCACCCCGGCCCCCAAGGGCGAGGACGCCGCGAAGCTGTGGGACGGCACGCTGCTCGTCGCCTCGGTGCAGGGTTTCTACGAGCTGAAGCGCACGCGCACGCAGGGCCCGGACTTCAGCAACCTGTAGTCCTCCGCCGGCCGGTGGGCGTCATTCCGGCTCGGGCAGGCGCAGGGGCTTCCTGAAGGGCTTCTCGACGTAGTACTTACGAAGGTTGCGGCACTGCTTGGTCCCGTCGCCCAGCGGGGCCAGGCACACCACGAACTCGTCCACGTTCTTCAGATCCAGTTCCTTCTTGAGCCAGGCCGCTTCCTTGGGCTCCAGGAAGCGGTGCTCCTCCTCAAGGCTCCGGCAGGTGCTGCAGCTCCTCATCGGCATCCCGTAACCATCACCCGGAGTCCTCCGTACCGGAAGCCCTTCGAACCGGAAGGCCCCCGCGAGTCACGTCCTCGCGGGGGCCTTCCTTTCATCCACCCGCCCGCGTGAAAGGTGAGAAGACGATCACGAGGTCGGGCTCTTGTTGCAAGTCTCTTGCAAATACGGTCCAGCGGCAAGAGGGGTGAGGGGTGTGTTCGTCAAACCCCGGCGCGTGCCGTCCGCACCCGCTGCCGGGCGTAGCCGACCGCCGCCAGGAACAGCGTCATCCCGCCCGTCGCGTACAGCTGCACCCGCGTGTCCGGCTCCCGTGCCATCAGGACGAAGATCGCCAGCATGCCCGCCAGTGCCACCCACGTCAGCACCGGGAACGCCCACATCCGTACGGCGAGCCGGTCCGGTGCCTCCCGCTCCAGCTGCCGCCGCAACCGCAGCTGCGAGACCGCGATGAAGATCCAGACGACCAGGATCACCGCGCCGATCATGTTCAGCAGCCAGGGGAAGACGTCCTCGGGCCGCCAGTAGCTGAGCAGCACGCAGCCGAAGCCGAACACCGAGGAGGCGAGCACGGCGATCCGCGGCACCCCGCCGGAGACCCGCCCGAGCGCCCGCGGCCCCTGACCCCGCTCCACCAGCGAGTACGCGATGCGCGAGGCCCCGTACACATTGGCGTTCATCGCGCTCAGCAGGGCGACGAGGACGACGACGTTCATGAGCGGCCCGGCTCCCGGGATGCCCAGGTGGTCGAGGGTGGCGACGTACGGGCCCTTCTCGACGACGGCCTCGGAGTTCCAGGGGACGAGCGTCACGATGACGGCCATCGAGCCGATGTAGAAGAGCGCGATGCGCCACATCGCCGTGCGTACGGCGCTCGCGACGCCCCGGACCGGGTCCTGCGACTCGGCCGCGGCGATCGTCACCGTCTCCAGGCCGCCGTACGCGAAGACCGAGGCGAGCAGGCCGATGACGAGGCCCTCGCCGCCGTTCGGCAGGAAGCCGCCCTCGCCGGTGAGGTGGGTCAGGCCGGGGGAGTCCGTGCCGGGCAGAACTCCGGTGATCGCCAGGACGCCGAGGATCAGGAACAGGGCGATCGCGCCCACCTTCAGCGCGGCGAACCAGAACTCGAACTCGCCGAAGTTCCTGACGGCGGCGAGGTTCGCGGCGCAGAAGACGACCATGAACAGGGCCACCCACGCCCACTCCGGCGTACCGGGCAGCCAGCCCGTCATGATCTTCGCGGCGGCGATGCCCTCCAGGCCGACGGCCGTGCACAGCAGCACCCAGAACGCCCAGCCCGCGGTGAACCCCGCCCACGGCCCGACGGCCCGCTCGGCGTGCGCGGAGAAGGAGCCTGACGACGGATACGCGGCCGACATCTCGCCCAGCATGCGCATCACCAGCATGACGAGGAGACCGGAGACGGCGTACGCGACGACGATCGACGGGCCCGCGGCGGCGATACCCGCGCCGGAGCCGACGAACAGACCCGCGCCGATCACCCCGCCGAGGGCGATCATCGACAGATGACGCTGCTTGAGGCCGTGCGTGAGCGAAGCGTCGGGGGCGGTGCCGGACGGACCGGGCCCGCCGCCCTGAGCGTTTTGAGTGGTACGGGACATGAGTGGGGGTGGTCCCTTGCGTGCGACTGCGACCGGGCAAAAACGCCCACAGTCTGGGCGGCCCCTCCGCTCGCGCGAAGGAGCCGTCCACTATCCGGACACGCCCGCCACCAGGGGTGATGTCCCGACTACGCGGCGACCGGGGTGTAGTGCGAGGCGTCGCCCGCGATCGAGTGGCTCTCCTTGCCCTCGATGCCGACCGGCACGTCACCGGCGACCGTCACCCAGTTCAGGCGGCGCGGCAGACCGTCGTAGTTGTCGATGGCGTAGTGCTGGGTGATCCGGTTGTCGAACAGGACCAGCTGGTTCGGCGACCAGCGGTGGCGCAGGATGTTCTCGGGCCGTACGACATAGGCCTGGAGCAGGTCGAGGATCTTGCGGGACTCGCCCACCGACAGTCCCACGATCCGCTGGGCGAAGCCGCCGATGAACAGCCCGCGCTCACCGGTCAGCGGGTGGACCCGGACCACGGGGTGGGCGGTGCGGAACCGGATGGACGTGAACTGGGCCCGCTGGGCGGCGTGCGCCGCGTCGATCTCCTCGTCCGGCACCGCGTAGTCGTAGTCGTTCGTGTGCTCGGCCCACAGGGTGTCCGCGAGGCGGCGCAGCGGCTCGGGCAGATCACGGTAGGCGGCGGCCGAACTGGCGATCAGCGTCTCGCCCCCGTACGGCGGGAGCGTGATGCTGCGCAGGGTGCTGGCCTGCGGCGGATTGAGGACGAACGTGACGTCGGTGTGCCAGTGGTTGGCGGCCCGGCCGCGCTCGCTGTCGACGGGCAGCACGTTCGGGGCGCCCTGCACGGCGGGCACGGTCGGATGGGCGGTGGTGAGGTCGCCGAAGTGCCGGGCGAAGGCCTGCTGGCCCTCGTCGTCCAGGTCGACGTCGTCGAAGACCAGCGCCTTGTGCTCGTCGAGTGCGCCGCGCAGGACGGTGACGGTCTCCTCGTCGAGGGGCTTGGCGATGTCGACGCCGGATATCCGCGCGCCGATCCTCGCGGTGACCTTCTGGATCTCGATGTCGGGCATGGAGGGTCCTCTCGGGTGTTCAGACGCGGGCCGGCACCGGGGAGCCGGATGCAGGGGAGACGTGCTGGTTGGCGGGTCGGGGGAGGCCGTATCTCCCGCGCAGCGTCCGGCGCGGGCCGTACTCCTCGCGCAGCAGGCCGCGGGCGCGCAGGAGCGGGACGACATGGTCGACGAACGCTTCGAGGCCGGACGGCAGGACCGCGGGCATGATGTTGAAGCCGTCGGCGGCGCCGAGCGTGAACCACTCCTCGACGGCGTCGGCGACCTGCTCGGGCGTCCCGGTGAAGGTGAGGTGTCCGCGCCCGCCGCCGAGCCGGCCGATCAGCTGCCGCACGGTGAGGCGCTCGCGCCGGGCGAGTTCCACGACGAGCGTGTAGCGGCTCCTCGCCCCCTCGATGGAACTCTCGGGCGGCAGGTCGGCAGGGAGCCGGCCGTCCAACTCCAGTGTTCCGGGCGGCAGTTGCAACAGGCCCTCCAGCCGGTCCACACCGTGCGTGTACACGATGTGGTCCTCCAGCACCTGCTCGTTCGCGCGCGCCTCCGCCTCCGTGGAGCCGATCACCGGGACGATGCCGGGCAGCACCTTGATGTGGTCGGGGTCGCGGCCGGCCGCCGCCGTGCGGGACTTGAGGTCGGCGTAGAAGTCCTGCGCGTCCTCCAGGGTCTGCTGCGCGGTGAACACCGCCTCCGCGTACCGGGCCGCGAAGGCCCTGCCGTCCTTCGACGAGCCGGCCTGGACCAGCAGCGGATAACCCTGCGGGGAGCGCGGCACGTTGAGGGCGCCCTCGACGCCGAAGTACTTCCCCCGGTGCCGGGGCGGATGGATCTTCGAGTCGTCGCCCCAGACACCGGCCGCCTTGTCGGCGACGATCGCGTCGTCCTCCCAGCTGTCCCAGAGCTTGAGCGCCACATCGAGGAACTCGGCGGCACGGGCGTACCGCTCGGCGTGCGCGGGCTCCGCGTCCAGGCCGAAGTTGCGGGCGGCCTCGGCACCGGCCGTCGTGACGATGTTCCAGCCCGCCCGGCCCCCGCTGATGATGTCCAGCGAGGCGAACTTGCGGGCCAGGTTGTAGGGCGAGTTGTACGACGTGGAGGCGGTGGCGATCAGACCGATGTGCTCGGTGGCCGTCGCCAGCGCGGTGAGCAGGGTGAGCGGTTCCAGGGCGCCGGCCGGCCGCTGCGCGAGATTGCTCCACAGCTGCGGCCCGTCGGCGAGGAAGAGCGAGTCGAAGGTGCCGCGCTCGGCGGTACGCGCCAGCCGGACGTAGTGGTCCAGCTCCACATGGGCGTACGGATCGCTCTCCGGGAGCCGCCAGGAGGCCTCGTGGTGGCCGGTGTTCATGAGGAAGGCATTGAGGTGCAGCCGACGCCGGGTCACTGGTGGGTCTCCTGTTTCTCCTTGTGTTCCTGGTTCTTCTGGTTCTCCCGGCCCGCGTGGTCCTCCGTCACGCCGAGCGCGCGGAGCAGCCGCTCGCGGTACTCGCCGAGCAGCGGATCGCGGTACGAGCGCGGATGCGCGCGGTCGATGGTCAGGTCGAGGCCGATGCGGCCCTCGTCGAGGACGAGCACCCGGTCGGCGAGCACGATCGCCTCGTCCACGTCGTGCGTGACGAGCAGCACGGAGGGCCGGTGGCGCTCCCACAGCTCGCGCAGCAGCCCGTGCATCTTGATCCGCGTGAGCGCGTCCAGGGCGCCGAACGGTTCGTCGGCCAGCAGGAGTCCGGGCTCGCGGACCAGGGAGCGGGCCAGGGCGGCACGCTGGGCCTCGCCACCGGACAACTCGTTGGGCCAGGCCCGTTCGCGTCCCGCGAGACCCACCTCGGCGAGCGCGGCGCGGCCCCGCTCCGCCGCCTCCTTGCCGTCGGTGCCGAGCAGGACGTTGTCGAGGACGCGGCGCCAGGGCAGCAGCCGGGAGTCCTGGAAGACGACGGACACCCGGTCCGGGGCGGTCAGTTCACCGCTGCCGGCGACCTCGTGGTCGAGTCCCGCGATGGCGCGCAGCAGGGTGCTCTTGCCGGAGCCGCTGTGCCCGAGCAGGGCCGTGAGCTGCCCGGCCGGCAGGTCCAGGTCCACGTCGTCGAGGACGGTCCGCCCGTCGAAGGAGCGGGTGAGACCCCTGAGCCGGACGGCCGGAGCCGCCGGAGCGGTGGGGGCGGCCGGGGCGGGCCGGGACGTCAGCTGTTCAGTGTGCGTCGCCATGACAGCACCCTCCGTTCGATGAGGCGGACCGCGCTGTCGGAGACCAGGCCGAAGATCCCGTAGATGAGCAGGCCGACGAGGATCACATCCGTCTGGCCGTAGTTCTGGGCCTGGAACATCAGGTAACCGAGGCCGCTGGTGGCGTTGATCTGCTCCAGCACCACCAGCCCGAGCCAGGAGCCGGTGACGCCGAGCCGGAGTCCCACGAAGAACCCGGGCAGCGCGCCGGGAACGACGATCTCCCGGATGAACCGGAGCCTCGACAGCCCCTGCACCTCGGCGAGTTCGACGAACCGGTGGTCGATGCCGGACAGCGCGGAGTACAGGTTCAGATAGATCGGGATGTAGACGACGATGGCGATGATCGCGATCTTGAAGGTCTCGCCGATGCCCAGCCACAGGATGAACAGCGGGATCAGGCCGAGGGTCGGGATCGCCCGGTTGAGCTGGACCGTCCCGTCGATCAGCGCCTCGCCGACCCGGCTGAGCCCGGCCGTCAGCGCGAGGACCACCCCGGCGGTCAGCCCGAGGGCGAACCCGGTTCCGGCGCGCTGCAGCGAGGTGAGGATGTCGGTGGAGAGCGTGCCGTCGCTCCACAGCTGACCCGCGGTCTTCAGGACCGTCCAGGGCGCGGGGATCGCGTTGGTGTCCAGCTGCCCGGCGGCGGAGGCGGCGGCCCAGAGCGCGAAGAACAGGACGGGCCCGACGAGGCGGGAGGCGGGCAGCCGCTTGCCGGGGGAGAGGGCGCGGCGCCGCCGGGCGGTCCGCCGTGCGGGGACGGCGGCCTCGGTGCCTCCGGAGACCTCGCCGGCCGCCACGCTCTCGCCGGTCTCGCCACTCTCGCCGCTCTTGGACACGGCGGTCGCGGCGGTCGCGGCGGTCGCGGTGGCCGCGGTGGCCGCGGTGCTGGTGGTCATCGCGCTCACTTCCGGTACTCGGCGGAGACGGCTTTCGCCGCGATGCCCTCGAAACGGCGGTCGAACAGTGAGTCGACCTCGAACCCCTTCACGAAGCCGCCCTCGGCCAGCAGGTCCGCGGTCTCCTGCTCCCACTTCACTGCCTCGTCCCAACTCGGCGGGAACAGCGGCTTGTTGGCCAGCTCGGTAATCGCCTCCGCCTGCGCGAGGCTGAGATTCTGCGTCTTGACGTAGAACTCCCTGTTCCAGTCGTCGGGGTGCTCGTACGCCCACACCTGGCCCTTGGCCCACCGCGGGATGTACGCGGCGACCGCGGCGGCCTTCGCCCTGTCGGCCAGCACGGAGGTGGGCGCCCACAGCAGGCTGAGGAGGTCCACGACGTCGGTGGGGATGGTGTGGGCGCCCTTGGACCCGTACTGCTTGAGGTAGGCGGGCGACTGGCTGTTGGCGAGCGGGGCGATGTCGACCTGGCCCGCCTGGAGCGCGGTGAGGAACTGGTTGCTGGTCAGCGGCACCAGATCCACGTCGTCGTACGCCAGCCCGGCCTGCTTGAGCGCCCGCAGCAGGACGACTCCCTGGGCCTGGCCCTGCGAGAAGGCCAGCTTCTTCCCCTTGAAGTCCTTCACGGACTCGATGTCGCTGCCGGGCCTGGTGGCGAAGAGGTAGTTGGGCTTGCGGGTGATGTTGATCGCGACGATCTTGGCGTCGTAGCCCTGGTAGTGCGCCTGGATGGGCGGGATGCCCGCGTTGTTGGCGACGTCCAGGGACTTGGAGCGGAAGGCGTTGATGACGTCGGGACCGGCGCCGATGTTCGCCCAGGAGGACACCTCGAACGGCAGGTCGGTCAGCCCCGCGAGCTTGAACTGCAGCTGCTGGACGCCCTGATAGGAGGAGATCTTGAGGCTCGTACCCGAGGGGACTTTGTCGGCCAGCGGGGCGGTCGCCGCCCTTTCGGCCCCGCTGTCGGCGGCGCTGCTGCCCGCGCAACCGCTGAGCCCGGCAGCGGCGGCGGCGCCGAGCAGGGAGGAGAGGAAGAGCCGCCGGTCGACTCCGGACGCGGACAGAGGTGGCATGGGAGGACTCCCTGAATTCATGGGGCGGTGCACGGGGCCGTGCTGCGGCGGACGGCGGGAGGGTGCGCGAAGAACCCGGCGGGGTGCGGCCGGGGAGGGTGGGACACGCGGAGGAGAGGTGCGCAGGAGCGGGACGGCACACGGGACAGCACACACGCGCGGTACGCGGCGGGAGGCGCCGGACGGACGCGGAGAGACGCGGAGGACGCGGAGGACGCGGACGGAACGGATCGTCAGCGCGTCGACGTGTCAACGCTTCGGTGTGTCCACGCTCGGGTGGGTCAACAACAGAAGGTGCGGCAGCTCATGGACATGATGCTCCTGGCCTGGTGCGACGCCTGTCAACATTCGGATTTTCTGAATTAAATAGGTCCCGGTGAAGAGGCCGAGGAGACCGAAGAGGCCCGGAGCCTGCCCGGGGACACGGCGAGCGGATCCCGGTAGAGCACGTCCAGGGCCACCGAGCCGCCCGCGACGGCCAGCACCGAATCCGGGAAACTGGTCGGCGCGACGGCCGCCGCCCGGCCGGGCCCGACCTCCTCGCGCAGCGCGGCGAGGCAGTCCTCCCGGTGGATGGCGCCCACCTCGGTGACGACGACCGTGTCCGGGTTGAGCACGTCGAGCAGCAGCCCCACGGCCCGCCCCGTCATCCGCGAGCGGTGCAGCAGCAGACGTACGGCGTCCGTGTCGCCGCCCGCCGCGGCGGCCAGCACGTGCATGGGGTTCGCGCTGCAGACGACCCCCGCCTCCCGGGCCCGCCGGCACAGGGTCCGCTCGCTCAACTCCGCCTGCAGGCAGCCGGTCCGGCCGCAGTCGCAGCGTTCCGTGCCGCCCACGAGCGGCAGATGGGCGATCGATCCCGCCTGGGAACGGGGACCGTGATGGACCTCGTCATGGGTGGCGAACGCGGCGTCCACGACGTTGCCCGCGAACAGGTGCAGCAGGCTCAGCCCCTCACGCGCCACCGCCCCGAACAGCCGCTCCCCGTTGACCAGCGCCCGCGCGTGGCCGTCCACATGGACCGGCAGACCGGTGTACGCGTGGATCACCTCCCGCACGGGCACGTCCCGCCAGCCGAGCAGCGGATGCTCCACGACGGTCCCGGAGTCCCGGTCCACCCAGCCGCCGGCCGCGAAGCCCACGGCGAGGGGGGTACGGCCCCGGGCGTCCGTCAGCAGGGCCCGCAGCCCGGCGGCGGCGCGCGCGAGGACCCGGGCCGGTTCGGGGGCGGTGCCGTCATGACTCAGCCGGCGCTCGGCGACGACCCGGCCGCGCAGGTCCAGCAGGGCGACCGTGGTGTACGGCACCGCCACGTGCACGCCGCCCACGACGAACCGGGAGCCGTCCAGGTCGACCGGTACGTGGGGGCGGCCGACCCCGTTCGACCGGCGCGGTCCGGGTGCCTCCCGGATCAGGCCGAGCGAGATGAGCCGGGCGCAGTGGTCGGTGACCGAGGCCGGGGAGAGGCCGGTCAGCCGGGCCACGGTGCTGCGGGCCACCGGGCCGTGGTCCAGGACCGACCGCAGGACCGCGCTGGCGCTGGTCCTGCGCCGGTCGCTGTCGACTGCGCCCGGACGTACGGGTGCGAGGGAGGAACTGGGCATGGAGAACTTCCTCGGGGAGGGTCCGACACTGCGCCGACGTCTGTCTCGTCCAGGCGGGCCGGAATCCCTCCGCGCTCGCCTCAGTGGTGGCGACAGGTGGCCGTGCCCTGGCGGCGCAGGTCGACGTATCGACGCGACGCGAAGTTCTCGGCTTGGGGAACCATGCGACGAGGGTAGGCGCTACACCCCCACCGAGCCAGGGCGTCACCGCCTCGGGCCAGGTACCTGGGGGCGCGGGGAACTGCGCAAAGGGGGGCGAGGGGGCGCAGCCCCCATGCGGTGACGGGAAGGGTAGGGGCGGCGGGGGCGAGGAAACCCCCCGCCGGATCACACCCCCTCCGTGACCAGCATCACGCCCCCACGGGTGTACGGCCCACCCTTTGTCGAAGGTGCACCAACCCCCGCCGACCCCCTTGTCGACCACTGACGGAGATCGACGCGACCCCCCTGGGATAGCGTCACGAACGACCCCCGCCCTCACCCCCCGCCGGAGCCCCGATGACCACCGCCGTCGCCCAGACAACCCCGCGCCAGGTCCTCGCAGACCTCCTCCCCGCCTCCCGCGTCAGGGACATCGCACTCGTGGCGGGCGGCGCCGCACTCACCGGCCTCGCCGCCCAGATCGCGGTCCCGGTCCCCGGCTCCCCGGTCCCGGTCACCGGCCAGACCTTCGCCGCCCTCCTCGTCGGCACGGCGCTCGGCGCCGGCCGCGGCCTCGCCTCCCTCGCCCTGTACGCGCTGCTCGGCCTCGCCGGTCTGCCGTGGTTCGCCGAGGGTTCCTCCGGCGCCACCGCCTCCTTCGGCTACATCCTCGGCATGCTGCTCGCCGCGACCGCCGTGGGCGCCCTCGCCCGCCGCGGCGCCGACCGCTCGGTGGTCCGCATGGCGGGCGCGATGCTGCTGGGCGAGGCGATCATCTACGCGATCGGCGTCCCGTACCTGGCCGTCGTCGCCGACCTGACGACCGCCCAGGCCGTGGCGGCGGGCCTGACCCCGTTCCTCATCGGCGACGCCCTGAAGGCCGCCCTGGCGATGGGCGTGCTCCCGGCCGTCTGGAAGCTCGTCAGGCGCGAGAGCTGACCGCCGCCACGCCGTAGTTCCTGCGGAAGAGGTTCGCCGGGTCGTACGCCGACTTCAGACCGGCGAGCCTTTTCCGCGTCCGGGGGTCGTACAGCTCCCGCGTCCCACGAGCGTCCGCCCCACCCGCCTCACCCGCCCCATCCGTTCCACCCGCTCCGTACGCGAAGTTCAGTGCCCGCCCGATCGTCCACGGCTCGACCGTCGCGAGGGCCCGGTGCAGCAGTTCCCGGGCCGGACCGTCGACGCCCCCGAGGACCCGTACGAGGAAGCGGCCCTCGCGATGCGGTACGGCGTTCGGCCGTGGCCGGGCCAGCGCGCCGCCCAGGTGGTTGACCTGGACGACGTACATCGAGGGCGCGTCCGGGCCGGTCAGTGCGAGGAGTTCGCCCACGGCGTCCACGGCGTCCTCGTCCAGCGCGCCGAGCACCGCGCTGTCCCCGTGGTACGCGTGGGGGAGGTCCGGGTCGGAGTGGATCGTGCGGCTCTCGGCGTACGGCATCTCGCGCAGCGAGTCGGCGAGCACCGGGCCGATCCCGCGCAGCGGGGCGACGAGCCGTTCGCCGTCGGCGGCGGTGCCGGTGTACGCGACGCGCACGGAGAGCACGTACCGCCCGCGCAGGTGCGGCGGCAGCGCGGGCACGTCCGGGTAGGGCACGGCCGCGAACGACGAGGTCAGAGCGTCCGGGACGGTCGCCGTCCAGCGCTCGTACGCACGCAGCGCCGCCACCGGATCCACCGCGAGCCCGTCGAAGGCGAGCGACCCGCCGTACAGCCGTGCCACCGGTACGAGGCCGATCTCCAGCTCGGTCACCACCCCCAGGTTCGCCCCGCCGCCGAGCAGCCCCCAGAAGAGCTCGCCGCCGTCGGAGGGTTCGGCACGGGCGGCGCTCACGTGCCGGAGGCGTCCGTCCGCCGTGACGACGTCCAGGGAGCGGACGTGGTCGGCGGCGTACCCGAACTCCCTCGCCAGGATGCCGAGTCCGCCGCCCAGCGTGTACGCGACGGCCCCGACGCCGGGCGCGGAGCCGTTCAGCGGCGCGAGCCCGTACGGTTCGGCCGCCTCGACCACCTGCCGCCAGGTGACCCCCGCCCGCACCCGGACCGTGCGCGCCCGCGCGTCGACCGTCACCGCGGCCATCCGGCGCGTCGTGATGAGCACCCCGCCCTCGGCGTCGCCGGGCAGCCCGTGCCCGGTGGCCTGGACACCGACCGGCAGCCCCTCGGACGCCGCGTACGTCACCGCGGCGACCACGTCCTCGGCGGACCGGGCGGCGAACACGGCGTCGGGCCGCAGCGTGAACCCGGTCTGGAAACCGCCCAGTTCGTCCTCGTACCCGGGGTCACCGGGCACGAGGACGGTACGGCCGGGGCTGATGAAGTCCTGCAGACTCACGGGGGGACGTCCTTCGCGGTCGAAGCGCACTCGAAGCGCTGCCGGTTCGCTGACGGACGTCATGCTGACGGGATTACCTGACACCCGCCGTCAACATTTCCCGCGACTCCGCGACCCCGCGACCCCGCCTTCGTCAGGACTCGCTCCGTCCCTCGCGTCGCTGTGTCCACCACAGACCCGCCACTCCCGCGGAGATGAGCGCGGCGCCCGCCGCCCCGAGCGGCAGCATCTGCTCCGCCGGACCGGTCCTGGGCAGTTCCTTGCCGCCGGACTTGTCGCCCGACGCGTCCCCGGAGTCACCGGGCTTGTCGCCGCCCGGGGTGACGGGGCTGTTGTCGGTGCCGAGCAGGAGAGGTGTCGCCGGAGCGTTCGGCGAGGGGTTGTTGGCGCCGAACGGGACCGGGCCCTGCTGCCAGAACGTCTTCTTGCCGTCGGCGTCCTGGACGGGCAGGCAGATCTTGCCCTCCTTCTTCAGATCGAACGTCGCGTCCACCGCGTACGACGTCGACTTGCCGGCGGCCAGACCGTCGATGGCGCAGGCGAAGCCGCTGTTCGATCCCTCGGGAAGATCCTTCTCGGCGATTTCCGAACACCCCTTGACGCTCTTGACCGAGAGGCCGTCAAAACCGACCACGAGCAGTCGGATCGCACCGCTGTCCTTTGTTCCCCCGTTCTTCACCGTGGCGGTGATCGCCGTCTTCTGCGAACCGTTGTCGACGCTGATCTTCTCGGGCAGAGAGGTCGTCAGCTTGACACCCGCGGGGGCTTCGTCAACGGCCTTTCCCCCTTTGTCGCTCATCGGTCCCGGATCGTCCGCCCCGGCGGAGAAGGAAAGGATCATCACCGCCGAGAAAGATGCGGTGAGCAGCGATCCTGTGGCGATCGTCCTACGACGAGAACTCATGTTCGTCCCCCTTGTAACCCCGTGACTGCGCCTGAATTCGCAGTACTTGAAGAGGTACCACAAGATTTCTCCGCACTATGCTGGTGCGGCACAAAGTTGTGGCCATTGTGCTTCTTTGCGGTTCTTCTGTGGCGGGTGTTGAAGGGGGGCATGGGGGTGCCGGAAATAACGAGGGGCGGTATTCCGGGATTGCTGGTTACAGGTCGATACCGGTTGGTCGAGAGTATTGGACAAGGGGGAATGGGGCGGGTGTGGCGGGCCGCCGACGAAACGCTCGACCGGCAGGTCGCCGTCAAGGAGATGCGCATAGACGGCATGGACCAGGAGGACGCCAGGACCCGCCGCGAACGGACCCTGCGGGAGGCCAGGGCGACCGCCCGGATCGACCATCCCAACGTGGTGCGCGTGTACGACGTCGTGGACGAGGGCGAGCGCCTGTGGATCGTGATGGAGCTGGTCGACGGCCGCTCCCTCGAACGGGTCGTGGCGGAGGACGGGCCGCTGAGCCCGCGCGCCACGGCCCGGATCGGCCTCGAACTGGTGGCGGCGCTCGACCAGGTGCACGCGGGCGGTGTCCTGCACCGGGACATCAAACCGGGCAACGTCCTGATCGAACGGCGGGCCGGCCGGGTCGTCCTCACCGACTTCGGTATCGCCGCCATCCAGAACGCGGAAGCCCTCACGATGGCGGGCATGCTGGTCGGCTCCCCCGACTACATGGCACCCGAGCGCGTCTCCGGCCGCCCGCAGGGCCCGCCGTCCGACCTCTGGTCCCTGGGCGCCACCCTCTGCGCGGCGCTGGGCGGCCGTTCCCCGTTCTCCCGCGCGACGACCCTCGCGACCCTGCACGCGGTGCTCTACGAGGAGCCCGAGATCCCCTCCGCGGCGGGGGAGGGCGAGTTGCGGGACGTACTCACGGCCCTGCTGCGGAAGGACCCCGCGGACCGTCCCGCGCTGGAGGAACTGGCCGCACTCCTCGGCCCGGCCGCGGACGGCACGACGGCGGCGCTCACGGTCACGGTCCCCGGCGGCGGGGAGCCGACTCCGGAAGCCACCCCGGCAGCGACCCCGGCTGCGACACCGGAGCCGGGACCGGAACCGGGAACGGAAGCCGAGCCGGAGGTACAGCCGGAACCGGAGCCCGGGGAACCGGCGGCCACCGGCACCGCGGAAGCGCCCGAGTCCTCCCCGGCCGGGGAGCCCCCGCCGTCCGAGCGCCCGACCCCCCTGTACGTACGCATCCCGCCCCTGGAACCGGTGGAGGACGCCGTACCGGCCGGGCACACCCGCACTCCGGAGGCACCCGCCCCCGAACCACCCCCCGAGGTGGAGAACACGTCCTCGGAAGCCCCTCCCGAGGGCACCCCGGAGATCCCGTCCGAGGGCGCCACGCCAGGGCAGGCGCTCCGCGCGCCCGGCGTCCGGCCGGAGCGGCAGGAGCCACCGACGCCGACGCCGACGCAGGCGGAGCTGCCGCAGCCGCCGCACTCGCCGCAGCCGTCGGTGTCGGAGCCACCGGTGGCGGTGGTGGAGTCGGAGCAGGAACGGAACGCCGGGCTGCCCACGGGGTCCCGGACCGACCCGACCCCGCCCGCAGCGCCGCCCACCGGAGACCGGACCCATGGCCTCCGCGGCCTCCGGGGCCGGAAGGGCCTGATCGCCGCCGTGGGCGTGGTCGTCGCCGGGGCACTCGCCGCCCTGCTCATCCCGATGCTCGGCGGCTCGGCCGACGACAAGGACAAGGCGGGCCCGTCCTCGTCCGGCGTCAAGGGGAGCAGCCCCACCGTCGCGGGCACCGCCCGCCCGCCGAGCCTCCCGGCGGGCTCCCGCACGGAGGCGGGCCTGTACGCCTGGGCGCCGCCCGACGGCTGGGACCGGGTCGTGCAGAGCGGCGCCGAGGTCCACTACACGTCACCGGACCGCAAGCAGGAGATCCTGGCCAACGCCTCCCCGGCCCGCGGCGATCTCATGGACCAGTGGAGGAAGACGGAGGAGACCACGAGCAAGGGCCTCGACTACCAGCGGATCCGGCTGGAGGAGACCACGTTCCGGGGGGCGCCCGCCGTCGTCTGGGAGTACACGGTCACGGCCAAGGGGCTGCCCTGGCACGCCCGGCTGCTCGGATTCGACGCCGACGGCAAGTCGTACGAGGTCACCACCTGGTACCACCCGGACGTGGAGGACCGGGCACTGCGCGTCTACGAGAACATCAAGAAGAGCTTCACACCCCTGTGACCGCGCTCTCCGCACACGGCACTCTCCGCACACCGCACACGACGGCGCCTCCGCGGAAGAGACCCGCGAAGGCGCCGTACGAACCAATGGTTGTCGTGGGGGTGTGGGGACAGCCGCTAGACCTGCTCGGTGTCAGCGGCGTCCGACGACTCCCGCAGCCGGCCGGCCTTCCCGCGCCGCAGCTTCTCCATCACCAGCGAGATGCCCACGACCACGGCGGCCACCAGCAGGGACAGCAGTACGGTCTGGCGGCCGTCGTGCTCGGTGTCGGTGAGCATGTAGCCGAGGACGAAGACGATCAGCGCGATCGTCGCCCACGTCAGATACGGGTACAGCCACATCCGTACGACCAGCTTCTCCGGCGTCTCCCGCTCGATGATCTTCCGCATGCGCAGCTGCGAGAGACAGATGACGAGCCAGACGAACAGGGCGACCGCGCCGGAGGAGTTGACGAGGAAGAGGAAGACCGAGTCGGGGAACTCGTAGTTGAAGAACACGGCGACGAAGCCGAAGGCGACCGACGCGAGGATCGCGGTCATCGGGACGCCACGGCCCGTGGTGCGGGCGAAGGCCTTGGGCGCGTCACCGCGCCGGCCGAGCGAGAACGCCATGCGGGAGGCCGTGTAGAGGCCGGAGTTGAGACAGGACAGGACGGACGTCAGCACGATGAACTTCATGATCTCGCCGGCGTTGGCGATACCGAGGGAGTTCAGGGCGGCGACGTACGAGCCGTCCTTCTGGATGGACTCCGAGTCCCACGGCAGCAGCGTGACGACGACGAAGATCGAGCCGAGGTAGAAGACGCCGATCCGCCAGATGACGCTGTTGGTGGACTTGGTGACGGCGCGCTGCGGGTTCTCGGACTCGCCGGCCGCGAGGGTGGCGATCTCGCTGCCCATGAAGGAGAAGACGACGAGCAGGATGCCGGTGAGGATCGAACCGGGTCCGTGCGGCAGGAAACCGCCGTGCTCCGTGAGGTTCCCGAGCCCGGCACTGTCGGTGTCGGCACCCGGCAGTACGCCGAAGACCGCGAGCCCGCCGATGACGATGAAGGCGCCGATGGCGACGACCTTGATCCCGGCGAACCAGAACTCGAACTCGCCGTACGAGCCGACGGAGCCGAGGTTCGTCGCGGTCAGCACGAGCATGACGATCAGCGCCCAGCCCCACTGCGGCACGGCCGGGACCCAGCTCTCCAGGATCACCGCGCCCGCGGTGGCCTCGATCGCGAGCACGACGACCCAGAAGAACCAGTAGAGCCAGCCGATCGAGAAGCCCGCCCAGCGGCCGAGCGCCCGGTCGGCGTGCGCGGAGAACGAGCCCGAGGTCGGATTCGCGGCGGACATCTCGCCGAGCATCCGCATCACGAGGACGACCATGGTCCCGACGAGGGCGTACGAGAGCAGGATGCCGGGGCCCGCGGTGGCGATACCGGAGCTGGAGCCGACGAAGAGACCGGCACCGATGACCCCGCCGATCGCGATCATCGACAGATGCCGGTTCTTGAGCCCGGCCTGGAGTCCGCCGTCGGGTTCTCCGGGACCTTCGGGGCCGTTACCGGCCTTTGTCAGGGTCGGCTGCGAGGCCATGGGGGGATTCCTTTGCGCCGGGGACTGTGGGGACCGTGGGGAGTGCGGGTGGGGGGTGGGGCTCGGCGAGCCGGTCCAGTGAATCCCAGGTGAATAGATTCGTGAACCTTTGAATCCAGATCGTTACTTGAGGTTTCTCTGAGGTTCTATAGGGTTACCGGCGCTTTTCCGCCACTCGCCCCGGAACGTTTCCTGCGCCTGCCCCGACGGGGCCGATCCGAAACGGCCGTGTCACACTCGGACCATGCGCGTGTACCTCGGCTCAGACCATGCCGGTTTCGAACTCAAGAACCACCTCGTCGAGTGGCTCAAGTCAGCCGGGCACGAGCCCGTCGACTGCGGGCCCCTCATCTACGACGCCCAGGACGACTACCCGCCGTTCTGCCTGCGTGCCGCCGAGCGTGCCGCGGCCGACCCCGAGGGTCTGGGCATCGTGATCGGCGGGTCCGGGAACGGCGAGCAGATCGCCGCGAACAAGGTCGCGGGGGTGCGGGCGGCTCTCGCGTGGAGCGTGGAGACGGCTGCGCTCGGGCGGCAGCACAATGACGCCAACGTCGTGGCCGTCGGGGCGCGGATGCACTCCGAGGAGGACGCGACGAAGTTCGTCGAGACCTTCCTGAACACGCCGTTCTCGGGCGACGAGCGCCACATCCGCCGCATCGACATGCTGGCGTCGTACGAGACGACCCGGGAGCTGCCCCCGATCCCGCCGCACCACCCGCAGGGCTAGCCCACCCGTCACTGCATGGGGGCTGCGCCCCCTCGCCCCTAGGCATCCCGGACCCCCGGTCCTCAAAACCCCGACCGGCGGAAACATATTAAACCCCAGCGGCGG
>NZ_JBHXTO010000104.1:0-32322 GCF_042677425.1 Streptomyces sp. NPDC127119
CGCAGGTTCAAATCCTGTCGTCCCGACTGGAGACAGTCGCAGGTGAGGGCCGGTTCGGAGTACTCCGAACCGGGCCTCACCTTCTCTCGGGCCGGGCAGTGAGCGCGTCGTGCCAGCGGCATCCACAGGTACCTGTCGCCGCCGCTCTCCGTCTCACCGGCAGGTGGGCACCTCGGAGACCGAGGGGAGGAAGCGGCGCCACTCGGACGCGGTGAGCGGATCACCCCGTGTTTCGCACAGCCGGTCGGCGGTGGCGTCCGCGTCGGTGTCCCACAACCGGACGGTGTGGTCCTCGCCCCCGGCTGCCAGCGTGGTTCCGTCGGGGCTGAAGGCGACCGCGTACACATGGCCGGTGGCCGCGGTGAGGACCGCGTTCAGGTCGGGAGACCTGGGGTCGGAGACATCGAAGAGCCAGACGGTCGTGTCCGTGCTGCCGGCGGCCAGGGTACGGCCGTCCGGGCTGAAGGCGACCGAATAGACGTAGCTGGTGAAGCCGGTCAGATCGGGACCCACCCGCTCCGGACGGCGGATGGTGCGGACGTCCCACAACCGGACGGAGCGGTCCGCGCTGCCCGCGGCCAGGGTCGAGCCGTCGGGACTGAACGCGACCGACCACACGTAACCGGTGGGGCCGCGCAGGGTGACCAGCGGGTCCGTCGTCTTCCCGGACACGCTCCAGACGCGCACGGCGCGGTCGATGCTGCCTGCCGCGATGTGCCGCCCGTCCGGTGCGAAGGCCACCGACAGCACCGCGTCCGTCGCCCCGGTGAGGGTGCGCAGGGCCCTGACCCGGTCCGGTCTGCGGGTGTCCCACAGACGTACGGTGGCGTCGTCGGCCCCGCTGGCCAGTACCGTGCCCTTCGCGTTGAAGACCAGGGACTCGACCGTGCCGCTCCTCGCCACCCGGAACGGCTTTCCGCTCGCGGTCAGTTCGCCGGTGAGCGTGTAGGAGAACAGGCGGACCAGGCCGTCGCTGTAACCGACGGCCAGGATCCGGCCGCGCGGCGAGAACGTCACCGACTGGACGAAGGTGTCGCCGCCCGGTGTCCAGGGCCGGCCGACACGTTCGTGCCGGGCGAGGTCCCACAACTGCAGCTTCAGGGTGCCCACGGCCATCAGCCGGCTGTCGGGGCTGTAGGAGAGGGCGTTGACGCCCTGCGCCGACGCCAGAACGGGGGAGGGCAGCGACCACAGCCGGATGACGCCGTCCGAGCAGCCGGTCACGAGCGTCCGCCGGTCGAACCACGCCACCGACGTCACCGCTCCCGGGTGCGGCAGGGTGGCGGCGTTGTATCCGGCCGCGCGGTCCCACAGCCGTACGGCGTCGTCGCTGCCCCCGGTGGCGAGCACCGCTCCGTCCGGACTGAACGCCAGGGCGTTGACCCAGCCGTCGGCCTTGTCCTCGGGCGAGGCCGACCGTCGTGGACGTGCGGGGTCCGAGACGTCCCACAGCCGAATGGTGCGGTCCTGGCTGCACACGGAGAGGAAACGCCCGTCCGGGCTGAAGGCGACCCCCAGAGCGGGCCCTTCGAACGTCCCCAGCTTCGCCAGTGGGACCGTACGTCTGCTGCCGTGCGTACGCCACAGTCGGGCGCTGCCGTCGCGTCCGGCGGCGGCGATCAGTGAGCCGTCGGGGCTGAACGCCACCGACTGCTGATAGTCGACGCCGCGATACACCACGGGTGCGCCCGCTGTCTCCGCGGTGCGTGCGTTCGCCCACAGCCGCACCGTGTTGTCCGAGCAGGCCGCGGCCAGACCGTTCCCGTCGGGGGCGAACACCAGCGCGTAGACGGTCGCGTCCGGGCTGCCCGGCAGATCGGGCAGCGGGTGCGGACGACGTGGTTCCGAGACGTCCCAGCGATGCAGCAGCCCCTTGCCGCCGCCGGCCACGAGCGTGTTGCCGTCAGGGCTCAACGCGACGGCGAACACGGCTAGTTCATCGGAGATGGAAAGCCTTGCCAGCAACCGGGGCCGGGCACGGTCCGTGGTGCTCCACAACCGGACCGAGCCGTCGGACGAGCCGGCGGCCAGCAGGGTGCGGGCGCTGTCGAAGGCCACCGCCTGGACCAGCCCGGTGAAGCCGGTCAGCCGGGTCGCCGAGGGAGAGGCCGAGGAGTCCATCAGGCCCGCGCGCGCCTCCTGGGTGCGTGCCGTTCGGTAGGCCGCCAGCGCGAGCTGGGCACTGACGGACGGGTCGTGCTGGCCGATCCGGGCCGCTTCCGCCGCCAGTTGACGTGACTCCGCCTCGGCCCGGGACCGGTCGGCCCGATCGCGCTCCCCCTGCGCGTACAGGAACAGCCCACAGGTGACGAGCAGCAGCACCACTGCCGCGCTGAGCAGCTGGTACAGCCGCCGCGTGCGGTTGCGGGCGGCCCGGCGCTCCTGCTCCTGCTGGCGCAACGAAGTGTCCAGGAAGGCGCGTTCGTCGGCGTTCACAGCGTCGCTGTGGGCGGCGTCGGCCGCCCACTCACCGGTCAGCGCGAGAGCGGTACCGCGCAACAGCAGACCGGGGTCGCGCTCCGCGTCCTTCCAGTGGTGTGTGGCCTCGGTCAACCGCCGGTGGATCCGGAGCCCGGCATGGTCCGCCCCGATCCATTCCCGTAATCGGGGCCACACCGTCAGCAGCGACTCGTGGGAGATCTCGACGGTGTCGCTGTGGGCGGTGATCAGCCGCTGTTCGACGTACGCGGCCAGGACGGCGGTGGGTTCCCCGGCCTGCGGACCGTCCGGGTCGAGCAGTTCCGCGAGGTGCACCCGACGTCTGGTGGTCAGGGCGTCGTCGGAGACGTTCACCAGCCGGAGGAAGACCTGGCGGGCGATGTCCCGCTGTGCGTCGGAGAGTTCGGCGAACACCGTGTCCGCGGTGCGGGCCACGGCGTGGTGAATGCCGCCGCTGCTGCGGTAGGCGTCGACAGTGAGGTGGCCGCTGGGTGCCCCCTGCCAGGTGGCGAGCAGGGCGTGGGACAGCAGGGGCAGCGCACCGGGGTCATGGGCGGCATCGTCCCTGTCGGTGCCGTCGCCCGGTGACGATCGCGGAGCCAGATCGCGCAGCAACAGTTCCACCAGGCCACTCTCGACCTCCAGCCCGGCCTTGCGGGCAGGCCCGACGATGACCTGGCGCATCTCCTCCTGCGCCAGGGGCCCCACCACCAACTGCTGGGCCTGCAGAGCCTCGGCGAGCGGCGGGAACCGGAGGGCCTGCGCATAGAAGTCGGCCCGCAGCCCGATGACGACGGGACCGGGACGTTGCCGGCCCAGCAACTCCATGAAGCGGGCTCGTTCGTCGGGGTGTGGGCACATGGTGAACAGTGCCTCGAACTGATCCACCACGATCAGCGGAGCGGCGTCGTCCACCGCCTGCAGCAGGGCGGTCAGTTCGTCCGCCGGATGACTGCCCGGAGTCATCAGGACGACAGGGCGGGCGCTTTCCCCGACTTCGGCATCGCCCTCCAGCACCCCGCGGCGGACCGCGGGAATCAGCCCGGCGCGCAGCAGTGAGGACTTACCGGAGCCCGAGGGGCCGACCACGGCCAGCAGACCGCCTCCGGACTCGGCGAGCACGCGTAATCGCTCGACCAGTGTGGCCGTCAACTCGTCCCGGCCGAAGAACCACTCCGCCTGTTCCTCCTCGAAGGCACGCAGTCCCCGGTAGGGAACAGGCGCGTCGGCCCGGGGCCGACCCGGTGTGATCCGCAGTCGCACCAGGGCCTCGTGCCAGTGCTCCAAGTCGTGGGGATCGTCGACACCGCAGGCGAGAAGGATGTCGGTGAGCAGTTTCGTCGCCCGTACCGGAGGCAGATGACGGCCCGAGAAATAGTCGCCGGCCGTGCTCGGCGCGATGCGTACCAAGCCGGCCACATCGCGCACGGTGAGCCCCGCGCGCAGGCGTGCCCGCGTCAACTGGTGGGCGAAATCCGAGACCGACCCGATCGCTTCCGGGTCGGACTCCTCCTGGTGTCGACGGCGTCTGCTGTGCTCCTTCGGCATCTGCCCCCCCCGACGGCATCCGGGCCGGTGGCGCACGCCACGTCCCTGTCCGACTTTGTCCGACCACTGTCGGGGTTCGTCCGGGGTTTGGGCAACAGGCTGTCGTCCGCCCCGGACCACGGGTTCTGCTCATGTCCGGGGGCCGCCGCGCCGCCCGGTGCCTGGAGGGGAGCCTTGCCGGGCGGCGCGGGGGTCACGCAGGACCCGATCAGAAAAGAAGGGAGGGAAGCATGCACCACGCCGGTCACAGCAAGACTGCCGATCCGGAAGAGCCCGACGACATCCGTTGAGGCGCCGGCCGGTCGTCCGCCCTCTCACCGGGGCAGCAGCGAAGACACACCCGGATCGTCCCGGAGAGTGGGCGCCCACTCCGACAGCAGGCCGGGCCGTAACATCCCCGAGAGTTTCGGTCCCCGCCGATGGGCCGTCAGGTCGAGCCATTCCAGCACCGCCCAGGCCAGCCTGGGCTGGAGGTCGGCCACGATGTCCGGCCAGCCCCAGCCCCGCTCCCGCAACGGGCTCGTCGGTTCAGGCACCTGGATGAGCAAGGTCCGATCCGCAGGCCTCGCGCTCAGCACGCTCTCGATCCTGTCGTACGCGCGCAGCTCCCGTGCCACCCATGCCCGCGCCTCCGCGTCCCCGGCGGTCTCCGAGCCCGTCCGGCGTGCTGCCCACCAGCGCAGCGTGGTGTCGGAGGGCCGTACGGAGACGATGTGGGCCGGCAGCCGACGCAACTCGTCCAGCGGCAGATCGGCGTCATGTCCCAGTCCGGCGAAGACGTAGGGACGGGTCAGGACGACCGCGGGCCAGGGATCACCGGCCGCCGACCGGGTGCGCAGATGCCTCATCACGGACAGCCACGCCTCCACCCGCCCCGGGACCGGGCTCCGCAGGACCGGCAGGAACAAACCGTCGGCGACGATCTCCTCGCCGGACCGGGGCAGGACGTACTCCAGCCCCAGCGTCTCCGCGAGCAGCGCGGCGGCGCCCCCTGCCAGCGGACGATGACCGATCACGACGATCGGCGGGATCGCCCGTTCGGCCCACCGTCCGGCCGCCGCCGGAACGGGTTCCCGGCGTACTCCGGCGATGCGGTCCTGCACGAGCAGATGGCGAGGACGGTATCCGTCGTCCGCGTCCAGCCAGAGTCGCTCCCCGGGGCTGCCCTGCCAGCTGTACTCGCCCCGGTACTGCAGCGCCCGCTGGGCCAGCGCGGTCAGTTCGAGCCGCACCGACCAGTGGTCAGGGTGCTCGGCCATCTCCTCGCGGCGGGCCGTGGTCAGTGTGCCGCGCAGCAGTCCGCCGTCGGCGAGGGCGACGGCCCGGTCCAGGGACAGCGGCCTCACCCCCGGTCGCAGGTGGAACTCGGCGACGTCCATCAGGGCACAGCGGTAGTGATGGCCCGCCTCGACCGCCGACAGCGACACGGTGTACCGGCGGGCGCCGTCCTCGTTGGTCAGCACCGCCGCTGCGGCGGCCGCCGGGGCGCGGTCGAACCATGGCTCCGCCGCTTCCCGGGACAGTTGCCCGGCCGCCGTGATGCCCGTACGCAACTGCCGCACCAGGTGGAGCACGCTGGGGTCGGTCGCCTCCTCAGGGGGCAGCCAGCCCAGGTGTACGAAGACCTGGGCCACCGGAACATCGGCCAGCCGGGCCAGCCGGCGTACGAAGTCCGGCTTGGGCTCCCTCGTGCCGTTGAGCATCGACCTGACCATGGAGTCGGACAACTCGTAGTCCGGGTGGGCCGTGCGAAAGGCGCCTACCGCGGCCATGGTCCCGGAGATGCCGCGCTGGTGGAGGGCCGCCAGGCACAGGTCGATCCCAGCGGGAGTTCCTGGTCCGTTGCGCCCCTTCGACATCCACTGCCTCCTCGGTCGCGCCACCGATCGGAGACTAGCCGCGCGCCGCCGGATACAGCGATGCCCGATGCGGACACAAACGTGCCTTGCCGCGGCTCGGCCGCAACCGCTTCAGTCGGAGGGACATCATCCGGCACGGCTCAGGTGAAAGAGGACTCGCGAGTGAACACCCTGTGCGGGCGCCTCGGTGTCGTCGTGCACGACGTCCGACGTGACCGCCACATCGAGGCGTACGCGCTCTTCCTTCGCGGCCTGGTCCTCGTCGGACTCGGACGGTCCGACGTGGTCGACAGCCGGCATCCGCCGCAGTTCACCGCAGTCGCCGTCGCAGCCGACCTGGCGTTTCTCGTCTTCTGTACGGCAGCGCCGTCCGGTTCCACGGCCCACAGCGTCCACCCTGAGGCGGTCCCGCGGTGAGAGCCCCGGACTCCGTCGTGGCCGACGCCACCAGGCTGCTCGCCGGACTGCGGCCGGACCAGGTGCTGCTGTGGTCCGGAGCCGGAATCTCCGTCGAGGGACCCACCAGCCTGCCGAGCGGCCCGGAGCTGACCCGGCGGGTCTTCGGCACCTTCTTCGAAGCGGGCGCTCTCGCCACGGTGCTGACGTACCACCAGGTCGCCGGCCTGCACACGAACCCACTGCGCGTTTACGGCACCAGCCCGCCCGCCTCTCGACTGCCCGGTCTCGGGACGGCGCTGGACGCCGCGGCACGCGCCCGCACGGAGGGCTCGCCGGACACCTTCGCCATCCTGGACGACGTCAGGAAGGCGGTACCGAACCGGCTGCACGCCTTCGCGGCCGACCACATCGCGCTGGGTGGTCGCCACATGACTGCCAACTTCGACACCTGTATCGAGCAGGCCTACGAAACCCGGCAGGGAAGGCCAGTACCCGACAGCGCGGTCCACCACTTCCACGGTTCCTTCGCCCATGCGCTCGACAGCAGGGAACTCGGCGCCACGCTGGGCCGCATCCGGACCGGCTTCCCAGCGGAGGAGACGGAGCGCATGTACCGGCTGTTGCGCGCTCACCGGGCGGTGATCGTCATCGGTTACAGCGGCAGGGACCACTTCGACGTGGACCGGCTCGTGGCCGGGCTCCCGTCCGACGGACTGCGCGGACTGCGCCTGCTGTGGGTCATGCACTCCGGACATCCGGCGCACGTGCCGGACCAGGGCACCGTGCCCCTCCAGTTCCTGCTGCGCGAGGCGGGAGCCGACGTCCACATCGTGTGCGGCCGCACCGACCAGCTGCTGGCTCAGGTCGCACGGGACTGGGGCCTGCCGGCGCCGGCCGATCCGCTGCCCCGGGCCCCGGCGGATCCACAGCTCCGCGTCACAGACGCCGAACGGCACCGGGCCAGCTTCCTGCTGTACCGCTCGCTCGGCCTGCACCGCGAAGTCCGCAGGCTGCTGCGCGAGGGCGGTACCGGAGCCGACACCCGTAGGAACCCGGTCCTCGGATTCCACGGCGTCGGCGAACTCGACCACCGGCCGGACCACAGCCGTCAGGTGCTCATGAGCCGCAGTCACCTCCACCGAGGAACCGCCCGTCAGGGCGGACGACGCTCCGCAGCGCTGCCCGCCCTGATACCCACGGCACAGGGAGAGGCGACACCGCGAGACACGGCACCGGGCTACATGGTCCGGCGCGGCTCGGACGACTTCGGCGCGCGGCGATGATCCCGACCGGACGGCTCCGCTGCCGACCGATCCACCGGAAGGCTTCCACCCTTCATGGCGCGAGCGGGTGATTCGCATTCTTGGAGACACGGCCGATGTCCGGACCGCGTAGGCAAGGACGTGCCTTCCGGCGGACCGACGAAGTGCCGAGCCGGCAATTTCGTACGGGCCCGCCCAGTTGCTTATGATCTTGCCCGTGACTGCGCAGAACATCGACAAGACGGCGTCCCGTAAGCAGCGGCTGCAGGAGAAGCAGCGGCGCCAGCTGGCGGTGGTCGACACCGTGGACAAGGCCGAGATCAAGGTCCGTAAGGTGGAGGCCGAGCTGGCCGTGGCCGTCGCCGAGGCGGTGCAGGTGTTCGGCGACGAGCAGTCCGCGTCCGACGGACTCGACATGCCCGTCGGGACGATCCGGCACTTCCTCGGCATGGCGGAGAAGGAAGCCGCCGACGCCGACAAGGAAGCCGACAAGGAAGCGGGTAAGGGAGCCGGTAAGGAAGCGGAGACCTCCGACGCGTCCTGACTCCGGTGCCGTCCGGACGGTCGCTCCGCCAAACGTCCGGACGGCAGGCCACAGACGTTCAACTCCCCGCCATCGCCCGGTTGTGGCGGGTGAGGAGCGTACGGGCTGCCGACCGGTCCCGTCCGGTCCTGTCCTACGGAGCGTCCATGACTGCGGAAGAACCCCAGAACCCCCTGCACAGACGCGCCCTGCTGCGCGTCGCGGCCGCCCTGCCCGTGGCCGGCGCGGGCGTCGCCGCCTTCGAGGCGACCGCGCGGGCCGCCACCGGCTCGGCTCCCACCGGCGCCACCGCCACCGCCTCCGTCGCGCACGGCGGCCGTTTCGACCCCGGGAGCCCGCGGTTCGTGCTGGCCGTCCTGCCCGACACCCAGTACCTCTTCGACGCCGACAGCGCCGATCCCGCCCCGCTGCGGGAGGCCTTCCGTCATCTGGTCGCCGAGCGCGGCGAGGCGAACATCGCCTTCATGACGCACCTCGGCGATGTCACGGAGCACGGCACCGAGGACGAGATCGAACGCGCCGCCGACACCTTCCGGACCATCCACGGCAAGGTGCCCTACAGCGTCCTGGCGGGCAACCACGACATCGACTCAGGGGACGACCAGCGCGGCGACTCCGCGTACCTCGCCGCCTTCGGGCCCGCCCGCTACAAGTCCATGCCGACCTACCGCGGCGCCTCGCCCGACGGCTACAACACGTACCACGTGCTCAAGGCCGCGGACCGGTCCTGGCTGGTCCTCGCCCTCGACTGGCGGATCTCGGACAAGGGCCTGACCTGGGCGCAGGGCGTCCTCGACGCGCACCCCACACTGCCGGCCGTCCTCACCACCCATGACATCGCCTGGGCCGACGACGACGGCAAGGCGCAGCTGTCGGACAACGGCAAGCGCCTGTGGGACGGCCTCATCCGCGGCAACGACCAGATCTTCCTGGCGCTGGGCGGCCACTACTGGCCGCCGGGCCGCACGGTCCTGCGCAACGACTCCGACAACGATGTCCACGTCCACATCACCAACTACCAGGACCGCTACTACGGCGGCGCCGGCATGATCCGTACGTACGGCTTCGACCTGGCCCGCGGGGTCGTCGACGTCGAGACCTTCTCGCCGTGGCTCCTCGCCAGGGACCCGGAGAAGCGGTCGCCGCTGGAGGCCGAGACCATCGAACTGACCGGCGACGCCGACCGGTTCAGCCTGGACATCGACTTCGACGAGCGGTTCAAGGGCTTCGCCCCCGTCGCCGTGCCGAAGCCGCGGCCCGCCTCCGCGGTCATGCCGCGCGGCACGGTCGCGTACTGGCGGTTCGACGCCGCCGGGACCTCCGCGGGCGGCACGGCCGGCAAGCCCGTCGCGAACGGCGCCGTCGTGCGCGACCTCACCGGCAACGGCAACGACCTGACCGTGAGCCGGCTGGCGTCGAGCGGCTCCGACGCGCTCACCTGGTCGGCCGACCACCACCCCGGCCAGCCCGCGCACGCCAGTCTCCGCTTCGACGGCGGCAAGAGCCCGGACCGCGGCGCGATCCTGACGACCGCCGCCCGAGCCGCCCTGAACAGCGAGAAGTTCCTCCGCGGCTACACCATCGAGACCTTCGTCCGGCTGCCCGAACCCTTCGAGGGCGATCACTCGTGGATGGGCATCCTCAGCTGGGAGGGCCGCAACGGGGACGCGGGCAAGACCACGGGCTGGTCCCCGCTGGAACCCACCTGCAGCCTCAACCTGTCACCCGAGCGGTTCCTCCAGTTCGTGGTCTATCCGCAGCGCCAGGACGCCGACCCCACGTCGTGGAGCCACGCGGTGCCCGTGGGCCGCTGGATGCACATCGCCCTCGTCAACGACGGCCGCCGTACGGTGATGTACGTGGACGGCTCGAAGATCGCCCGCAATCCCTCGCAGCCGTCCACCGGCATCGCCACCCTCGGCAAGCCCTTCGTGCTCGGAGCCACCCAGTTCGACGAGAGCTTCGGGCAGGGCTTCTACGGCTGGATGGGCGACACGCGCATCGTGAACAGGGCCCTGTCCGTGGGGGAGTTCCTGACCCCTTACGCGTAGCCGCCCAACCAGCCTTTCAGCGCTACGAGTTGAACGCCTCCGCCGTCAGGAGCGGCTGGTGCGAGGCGAGTGCCCGGGCGGGCCACGACAGCGTGACCGTCCGGGACTCGCCGGGCAGCAGCCACAGGTAGTTGTCGCTGTAGAGGGTCGGCAGGACGCGATGGCCCGTCTTCTCGTCCAGCAGCGACAGCCGGACCATGGCGGCGACGGCGGAGCCCTGATTGCGCACGGTGGCGGTCAGTTCGTGCCGGGCTCCCGACCGGGACACCCGGGTGACCTTCGAGGACACCTTCGCGCGCGGCACCCGGGTCAGGGCCCGCATGGCGGCCGGGGTGCGGTAGCGCCAGTAGGTGTTCCGCGACAGCTCACGGCCGTCGCCGTCCTCCAGGGTGAGCCGCAGGAGGTGCAGGTCGGGAAGGTCGTCGCTCCATCCGACGGTGAACGCCTTCCCGGTCGCGGCCGGTGCCACGTCCAGCCGGGCGCTCCTGGCCCTGCCGAGCCGCTTGCCCGACAGGTCGAGCAGCCGCGCCGAGACGGCGGACCCCCGCAGCTCCTTGCGCGTGTGGTTGACCGCGATGACCTGCCCCGCCGGGTCCGCCTGGACATGCAGCGGTTCGCAGGCCGAACGGGCCCCGTAGTAGGTGCCGTTGACGTCGAAGTCGTAGTCGTACGTCTGCCAGACGGTGCTGTGCCACGCCGGATGGGACATCCACAGCATCAGGCCGCTGGCGTTGTCCCACAGGTTCGCGTTCCACGCCTCGAACATGGCGCGGGTGTTCTCGTAGTTGACGAACTGGGCCTTGCGGGCGAAGTCGTCCAGGTCCGTGACCGTCCCGAGCCGGGCCTCGATCGCGGCCCGGTAGTTCTGCGGTGCCTGATTCCCGCGCTCGCTCCAGTCGTGGTAGTACCACGCGCCGCGTATCGGCCACTCGGGCTCGTCACCGGTCATGTTCCGCATGCTGGCGGCGGTGGAGACGACGGGCATGCCGATCTCGGTGTGGAAACCGAAGTCCTTGCTGCCGTACGTGGACGGGTCGAAGTACCTGTCCGGCTCGACCCAGCCGTAGGGGCCGCCGCCGGTGATGATCCCGCCGGCCGAGTTGTTCTGGTAGAGCAGACCGGGCGCCTGCTCCTCGACGGCGGCGCGCATGCCCTTGTCGATGGCGGCGGGCGGATTGCCCTCGTTGGCCCCGCACCAGACGACCACGCTCGGGTGGATCCGGTAGCGCAGTACGGTGTCCCGCGCGATCGAGTTGAAGGCCTCGTGGTCCGGCGGGTCCATCGCCCAGGCGTTGGGGAAGTCGTTCCACACCAGGATGCCGTGCTCGTCGCAGGCGGCGAAGAACTCCTCCCGGTCGCAGGTGCCGACCCAGTTGCGGATCATCGTGAAGTTCATGTCCCGGTGCATCCGCACCGCCGCGTCCATCCGTTCCGGCGGCATCCGGCGCAGCAGTTCGTCCCAGCCCCAGTTGCCGCCCCGGGCCAGGACCCGGACGCCGTTCACGCTGATCCTCAGCGGGTCGGGGGTGTTGGACACGGACTTCACATCGGTCCAGGTGTCCCCGTCGTCGGACACCTGGATGACGTACGTCTTCGGGTAGGCGGGCTCCCACACGATCGCCACCCGGTCGAACCGCTTCGCGGAGCCGAGGTCGACCTGGATCCACTGCTGGTCCTCGTACGCCGACGACCAGCGCGTTCCCGTGTCGCCGTCGGTGGCGTTCGCGGCCGGGTGGTCGGACTCCTCGGTGGACGCGGTCGCCTTCTGCCGCAGGGCCAGGTCGGTGCCCGGCTCGGCGCTGTCGATGACACCCAGCGACCACAGGGAGTTGCCCCAGCTCGTGTTGCGCACCCCGCAGGCGATCCGGACATGACGCGCGGTGCGCGGCGCGAAGTCCTCGACCTGGAGACTGGCGTTGCCGTTGTCGAAGGGCAGGGGGATCGCGCCGTTGTCCACCGACGTGACATCGGTCCAGGTGTCGTCGTCGGAGGAGACCTGCACGACGAACGTCTTCGCGTACGCCTGCTCCCAGGTCAGGTCGACCCGGTCGAACGACTGCTGAGAGCCCAGGTCGACCCGGATCCACTGGTCGTCCTCGTAGGCCGACGACCAGCGGGTGCCCGGATCGCCGTCGGTCGCGTTGGCCGGACCGCGGTCGCCCCCGTCCTCGCTCGATGCCTCGGCCGGTGCGTGCAGCGCGAGATCGGTCGAGGCCCGCTCACTGTCGAACACGGCCAGCGCCCACAGAGAACTGCCCCAACTCGTCGCCCGGGTCAGGCACTTCACGCGTACGTATCGGGCGTCCCGCCGGTCGAAGGTCACGGACTGGGTGTACGCGTCCCCGGTGGACGTGAACGGCAGCGGCACCTCGAACTCGTAACCGAACCGGCGGATGCCGAACCGGGTGGTGCGGCGGTCGCTCTCGGCGCCGTCGACCGACGCGGTGAGGGTCAGTTCGTGCAGGGCGGGGTCCCCGAGCCCGTTCGGCCACCACAGCTTCGGGTCGCGTACCCGCAGCCGGCCGTGGGCGTCCGGGGCGAAGATGACGTCGACGCTTCTGCCCGCCGGGACGGTGACGACCTTGCTGACGCGTACGTCGCCGAAGGACGCGGAGACCGTCGTGCGGTGGTCCGTGGTGTCGGAGTTGCGGACCGGGACGACGATCGTCAGCTCGGCCACCGACACGTCGGGCAGTTTCGGCAGCACGGTGTCGACCCGGGGGTCGCCGATCACGACCTGGCCGGTGGATCTCAGCCGGACGTGGTTCCAGATGCCCGCGGCCCGGTCGCGTACCGCGGGCATCCAGTCCCAGCCCGAAGCGGCCAGGTAGGTGGGCGAGTTGAGGTTCATCTGGTTCGCGCCCGCGTCCACCCAGGCCTCACCCGCGGGGCCCTTGTCGCCGGGGCTGCCGGGCACCGGCATCGGCGTGATCCGCACCGCGAGCGCGTTGGCCCCGCCGCCCGCGGCGAGCAGCTTGGTCACGTCGTGCGCCGAGCGGGCGAAGGGGTACGTCAGCTCGCCCACGCGGTGGCCGTTGAACCAGATGTCGGCCGTGTGGTTGATGCCGTCGAACTCCAGCCAGATCCGGCGACCGGGTCCGGTGCGCAGGCCGCGCGGCAGCTCGAAGTCCCTTTTGTACCACCACGAGTGGCGGGACAGGGCTTCGGGGATGTGGAGGTTGTTGAGCCCGGCCACCGGGTCGGGGAGCCTGCCCTGGTCGACGAGCGAGGCCAGTACCGTGCCGGGCACGGTGGCGGGCAGCCAGCGACTGGTGTCGACGGACGTCTTCGACAGCTCCTCGCCGTCCCCGCCCTTCCCGCTGTCGCCGTCGCCGTCCGCCCAGTCGTCGAGGGTGAGCCGCCAGCCCGACTCCAGCGGCACCGTGCCGTCGTCGGCCACGGTCAGCTTCGGCGCGGGTCCGGTGCGGGTGCCCCAGTCCGTCCAGCCGGTGGCCGGCGGCCGGTGTCCCTCGGCGCTGCCGTGCACCTCGAAGCCGTTCAGGCCCAGTGGGTTGGGGCTGGAGCGTCTGCGTGAGGTCATCCGCACCCAGCGCGCCGGAACCGGCCGGGGGAGCTGGATGTCCACCACGCCACCGGTGCCGGCCGTCGTGCGGTACACGCTGGTCCAGGACCTGTGGTCGGTCGACGTCTCGACGACGAGGTCGACCGCGTAGCTCGACCGGATCTCCTTGCCCGTGGTGCCACTGGCCGGATTTCCCGTGGTGGGAGGCGTGAACACCGGGTCGTTCGCGTCGCCCTCGAAGGTGAGCCGGATCGACGTCACATCGCACCGGGTCTGCAGATCGACCGAGATCCACTGCGGGTCGCCCGCCCCGGCCCGCCAGCCGCTGCCCCGGACGCCCCGCGAGGCGAGCCGGTCCACCACGAAGGAGCCCGGCGTGGCCGCGTAGGCCGTGGAGGAGACGGTGACGGGGCGGTGCAGGGCGAGTTCGGCGGGCGGGGCGGACCCGGCCGGCCCCTTGCCACCTGCGGCGGCGGCAGCCGGCAGGGGAGCCAGGCCGCCGAGGCCGAACCCTGCCAGCAGGGTCGAACCCGTGGCGACGACGGATCGCCGCGAGAGCTGACGCGGCGAACTCGACTGATCTGTCATGAGCGTGATGTCCCATCGGAAGACAGCGGCGCGGGCCGGACCCGACACGGCGCGCGGGAGGCACTGACAACGTTGCCAAAGGCTGGGACCCGGGAACTTTCCTGTCAACCCCTGCGACAGACCTGGTCTCTCTTTCTATTAAATTAGGAATTAATATTGACAGGGTTTCCGGCCACGGGCCACAGTCTTCGCCGTGACGCCGACGGCCGCCGCCACAGCGCGGCCCACGTCACGCCCTCGTGCTTCCCAGCGCTTTCGTGCTTCCCAACCATCGGGAGAGGCAAGTGATTTCACACCCGCAGGTCCGCACACCCGCGGCTCGGAGACTGACCCGTCGCGCCACCACGGCCGCGATTGCCACGGTCCTGGCGGTGACCGCGGCCCCCGCGGCCACGGCCGGCACCGGCAGGACCGGGACCGGGACCGGCGTCGACCAGGGCGCGCCCGAGTACTACGACAGCGGTCTCGCGCCCACCCCCTACATGGGCTGGAACACCTACTACGGCCTGGGCGCGCCCACCGAGAAGGAGGTGCGCTCCGTCGCGGACAAGCTGGTCAGCAGTGGTCTGCGCGACAGCGGCTACGACATCGTGTGGCTCGACGGCGGCTGGCAGGCCGACAACCCGCGCGACGCGCGGGGGAACCTGGTCGCCCACCCGGACCGCTTCCCCTCCGGCATCCCGGCGCTCGTCTCGTACCTGCACGAGCGGGGCCTGAAGGCGGGCATCTACACCGACGCGGGCGCCTACGACGGCGGCAAGAGCTGCGGACTCGGCAGCAGGGGCCACTACGACGAGGACGCGCGGCAGTTCGCGGGCTGGAAGATCGACGCGGTCAAGGTCGACTTCCTGTGCGGGATCGGGGCGAAGCTCGATCCGGGCCCGGCGTTCAAGGAGTTCAGCGACGCGGTCGCCAAGTCCGGCCGCAGGATGCTGCTGAACCTGTGCAACCCGCTCACCGACGACTGGGGTGTGCCGCACACACCCGAGCAGGACGCGCACAACTCGTACGTCTACGCCCCGACGATCGCCGACTCCTGGCGTACGGGCACGGACATCGCGTGGGGCACCCCGAGCCCCGGCCAGTGGCCCAACGTGCTGCGCAACATGGACGCCAACGCCTGGCACCCCGAGGCGCAGGGGCCCGGCCACTACAACGACCCCGACTACCTCATCCCCACGCGGCGCATGAGCGACGGCTCGCTGGAGCTGACGGAGGAGGAGTCGACCACGCAGTTCGTGATGTGGGCCGAGATGGCCTCGCCGCTCGTCCTGGGTTCCGATCCGCGTACGTTGTCGCCTTCGATGCTCAGGACGCTGCGCAATCCGGAGATCGTCGCCGTCGACCAGGACCCGCTGGCCGTCCAGGGGGTGCGGGTCGCGAGCGACTCCGTGGGTGACGTCTACAGCAAGGTCCTCCAGGGCGACGGCCGGCGTGCGGTCGTGCTGCTCAACCGCTCCGACGAGCCGGCCGAGCGCACGGTCCGGTTCTCCGACGTCGGGCTCGGCGGGGCGGTGGACGTCCGTGACCTGCGGGCCCGTGCGGACCGGGGCGCCCACAGCGACACGTACACGGTCGAAGTGCCCGCGCACGGTACCGCGTTCCTGAAGCTGACCGGCGCCGACGCCCTGCCCGGGAGCAGCCTCGGCCGGAAGGCCTCGGCGAGCCCGGCCGTGGTGCGCGACGGCGACACGCTCACCACGTTCCTGCGCGGACCGAACGGCTCCCTCGTCCAGCACACCACCACGTCCGACGGCAACGGACGGGGCGGCCGGACCCGGGACCTCGGCGGTCCCACGGGAGGCAGGTTCCTGGGACAGCCCGCCGCGTACGCCTCGGCCGGCGGCCGCATCGACGTCTTCGTGCGCGGCACCGACTCCCGCGTCCACCGGCGGGTCTTCGCCGACGGGCGCTGGGGCGCGTGGCGGAGCCTGGGGGGCCGGGTGACCGACGCGCCGACGGTGGCGTTCACCGACCCCGGCCACTGGACGCTGGTCGCCCGCGGCACCGACGGGGAGGTCGTACAGCGCGGCCCGTCGACCGACTGGTCGTCGCTCGGCGCACCCGACGGGCGGTCGACGTACGGGCGGCCGTCGGCCGTCGTCGACTCGGACGGGCGGATCCACCTGGCCGTCCGCACCGCCGCCGACGACGTGTGGACGCGGACCCGGACGGCGGCGGGGGAGTGGTCGCCGTGGACGTCGCTCGGCGGAACCGTCAGCGGCAGCCCGACCCTCGTCACGGCCGGGAACAGCGTCGTGCTGTACGCGCGCGCCGCCGACTACACGCTCTGGCAGCGGCGTCACGAGGCCGGAGCCTGGCAGGGCTGGACGAAGCGGGACGAGTTCCCGAGCGCCGCGTTCGAGGGCTCGCTGGGAGCGGTGGCCGGTGTGGCCGGGCCTGACGGCACGGTCGGTGTGGACGCGGTGTACCGGGGCGTCGACGGTCGGGTACACCTGACGTCGTTCAGCCCGTCCAAATAAATTAGTAATTATTCTTGACGTGGCGTGAGCGCCACGCGAATCTGGATCAGCGCGGATCCACAGGGAGCCCTCCATGACGAACCACCAGACCAGCAGACGCCGGTTTCTCGCCGGTGCCGGCGCCGCCGGGACAGCGGCGCTGCTCAGCGGCTGTGTCACCGCCACCTCCACCGGCAAGAGCTCGTCCAAGGGCTCGGTGACCCTCCAGTCCAACCTCTCCGCCCCGCAGGCCAAGGCCGCGATGGAGGACGTCGTCGCCGCGTACGCCAAGAAGGGGTCGGCGAAAGCCAGCCTCAACACGGTCGCCGCCGAGACCTTCCGCACCCAGCTGCCGACCTACCTCACCTCCGCCAACCCGCCGGACGTCTACACCTGGTACCCCGGGTCGGTGGCCGACGCGTACGCGAAGAAGGACCTGCTGCTCGACCTCGGCGAGGTCTGGTCCTCGCCCGACCTCAAGGGCTACTCCAAGGCCCTGAACAGCCTCTGCACCTCGGCCTCCGGCAAGAAGGTCTTCGTACCGACCACCTACTACTGGTGGGGCATGTTCTACCGCAAGTCGAACTTCGCCAAGTGGGGTGTGAGCGAGCCCAAGAGCTGGGACGACTTCCTCGACCTGTGCGACAAACTCAAGAGCAAGGGCGTCGACCCGATCGGCCTGGGCGCGGGCGGCAACACGGCCTGGGTCGCCTCGGCCTGGTTCGACTACCTGGACATCCGCATCAACGGCGCCGAGTACCACCGCCAACTCCTCGCCGGGAAACACCGGTTCGACGACCCCGAGGTCCGCAAGGTCTTCGACCGCTGGCAGGAACTGCTGCCCTACTTCGACCCGAACGGCACGGCCGTCGCCTTCCAGGACGCCACGACCTCCCTGCTCAACGGCCGCAGCGGCATGATGCTCATCGGCACCTTCTTCGCGGACGCCGCACCCAAGGACGCCCTCGACGACATCGACTTCTTCCGCTTCCCCGTCATCGACCCGAAGGTCCCGCTCGCCGAGGAAGCCCCCACGGACGGCTACTTCGCCAGCGCCCGCACCGGCCGCCACGACCAGGTCGTCGACCTGATGCGCTACCTCGCCACCGCCGAGGCCCAGGAGATCTACATCACGGGGTCCTCCGGCACGGTCCTGCCGTGCAACCCCGACGCGAAGGACTCGGGCACCGCCCTGGTGAAGAAGGGCCGGGCGCACATCGAACAGGCCGCCGAGATCACCCAGTTCTTCAACCGGGACTCCAGCGACGCCCTCCAGCCCACCGCCGACAACGCGCTGACCAAGTTCATCGCCAAGCCCAAGCAGATCGGCTCCATCCTCACCGACTGGCAGCGCGACGCCGCGAAGATCTGGAACGCCTGACATGCCCGACACGGCCGTCCTGACCGCCCCCGACCGAAAGGCCCCCGCCCCGCCGCCGCCCCGGGGCAGGCGGAACCGGGGCCCGCGCCGCACACCCCCGCTGGTCCTCGCCTTCGTCCTCGTCCCCCTGCTCGCCGAGGCGCTGTGGGTGTTCTGGCCGGCGCTCCAGGGCTTCTACCTCGCCCTCACCAGCTGGGACGGCGTCTCCGCACCGAAGTTCGTCGGCCTGGACAACTTCCGCGAGATGGCCCACGACGACGTCTTCCTCGACGCGACCGGCCACACCGTGCTCTGGCTCCTCCTCTTCGGCGGCCTGTCCGCCGTCCTGGGCCTCGGCGCCGCACTCGTGCTCCAGCAGGAACGGCGCGGCGTCGGCTTCTACCGCGCCGCCCTGTTCCTGCCCGTCGTCTTCTCCCTGGTCGCCACCGCCCTGGTGTGGCAGGCGATCTACCAGCCCGACGGAGTCCTCAACCAGCTCCTCGAATCGGTCGGCCTCGGCAACCTGCGCCACGCCTGGCTCGCCGACCAGGACACCGCCCTGTACGCCGTGATGGTCCCCGCGCTCTGGCGCCAGATCGGTTACGTGATGGTCCTGTACGTCGCCGGCCTCAAGGGCATCGACCCGGCGCTGTACGAGGCCGCCAAGGTCGACGGCGCCGGTGCCTGGCAGCGGCTGCGGCACGTCACCCTGCCCCAGCTGCGCAGTGTCAACGCCGTCGTCCTGTCCGTCATCGTCATCGACTCACTGCGCTCCTTCGACGTCGTGTGGTCGCTGACCCGGGGCGGCCCCTACCACTCCTCGGAACTGCTGAGCACGTACATGTACTCCACCGCCTTCCAGTCCCTGCGCCTCGGTTACGGGTCCGCCCTCGCCGTCGTCATCTTCGTGCTGGCCTTCGGCGTCATCTGCTCCTATCTCGTCCGCGCGTTCCGGGAGGCCGACTGATGCCCGCCCCGTCAGCCCCCTCCGCCTCCTCGACCGCTTCCTCGTCCCCGTCCGCCTCCGCCACCGCGCTGCGCCGCAGGAGGGCCGCCACCGCGGGGTTCCACCTCGGCGCGGGCACCCTGGCCGTCCTGTGGCTGCTGCCCATCGCCCTGGTCCTGGTGACCAGCCTGCGGTCCTTCGACGACATCGCCGCGCACGGACTGGGCAGTTGGCCGCACTCCTTCACCCTCGGCAACTTCGGCCAGGCCTGGAACGACGGCGGCCAGCAGCGCGCCCTGATCAACAGCCTGCTGGTCACCGTGCCGGCCGTCCTGGTGACGCTCGCGCTGGCCGCCATGGCCGCGTTCGGGCTCAGCCGCTACGACATGCCGTTCCGCCGCTCCCTGCTGCTGCTCATGCTCGGCGGCAATCTGCTCCCGCCGCAGATCCTCCTGATCCCGGTCTCCAAACTGAGCGAACTGCTGGGCATCTACGACACCCTGCCCGCACTCGTCGGCGTGCAGATCGGCTTCGGTGTCGGCTTCTACGTCTTCGTCCTGCACGGGTTCATGCGGTCGATCCCGCCGGAGATCCAGCAGGCGGCGGTCGTCGACGGCGCCGGGCCCTGGCAGATCTTCTGGCGGATCATCCTGCCGCTGACCCGCCCGGCCCTGGCGGCCCTCAGCGCACTGTCGTTCACCTGGATCTTCAACGACCTGCTGTGGGCGATCACCGTGCTGCGCAGCGACACCAAGATGCCGATCACCGCCGCCCTCATCGGACTCCAGGGGCAGTACGTGTCCATGTGGAACGTGATCGCCGCCGGTTCCGTCATCGCCGCGGCGCCCACCGTGATCGTGTTCCTGCGGTTCCAGCGGCACTTCGTGGCCGGCCTCAACCTGGGAGCGGTGAAGTGACCACGCCTGAGCGCTGGATCCTGCGCGCCGAGACCAGCAGCTACACCGTGCGGCTGTCCCCGGACGGGCCGTGGGCCGAACTGGAGGCCTGGGGGCCGACCGGTGTCGAGGACGGCCCGTCCGCCCTCGACCGGTCGCGGCGCACGCACTTCATCACGCCCGCGGACGCGGCACCGGCCGAGTATCTGCCGTACGGGCTGCGGCCGTTCACCGGGAGCGAGCTCGTCGCGTCCCGGCCGGGCGGGGAGCGCGGCTCGTGGTGGCACTTCGACGGCGCGGAGGAAGGCAGTCCCGCAGGCGGGGAAGGGAGCAGTGGTCTGCGGCTCGCCTTCACCGACGACGTCCTGGGCCTGCGTACGGTCCTCTGTTACGAGGTGGTGCCGGGCACGGACGTGATCCTGCGCTGGACCGAACTGACCGCGACCGACGGCGAACTGCGCCTGGAACGGCTCGACTCGGCCGCCGTGAACATCCCCGTCACCGGCGCCGCCCGGCTGACCTGCCTCACCGGCCAGTGGTCGCAGGAGTTCCAGCGCACCCGACTCGACCTGCCACGCGGAACGTTCACCATGGGCAGCGTCCAGGGCGTGCCCGGCCACGCGTACGCGCCCTGGCTCGCGGTGCAGGACGGCGCGAACGGCGCGGACGGGACAGCCGGGGGCGGAGGCGCGGCGTACGGCATCGCCCTCGAATGGTCCGGCAACTGGCACATCACCGCGGAGGCCGAACCGGGCGGTCTCGTCCGCGTCCGCGCCGGGCGGGTCCCGCACGAGGGCGCCGTGTTCCTGGCGCCCGGCGAAACCCTCACGACCCCCCGACTGGCCTGCGCGTTCAGCTCGGACGGCCTCGACGGGCTCTCCAGGGTCTGGCACCGCTACGAACGCCGGCTCTCCGGCGAGCGGCTGCACCGGCCCCGCAAGGTCCTCTACAACTCCTGGGAGGCCACCGGCTTCGACGTCGACGCGGCCGGGCAGCTGGAGCTGGCGAAGGCCGCCGCCGACATCGGAGCCGAACTGTTCGTCGTCGACGACGGCTGGTTCACCGGCCGCACCGACGACACCGGGGGCCTCGGCGACTGGTACCCGGACCCGGCGGCCTTCCCGCAGGGCTTCGGCCGGTTCGTCGACGACATCCGGGGACTCGGCCTCGACTTCGGCCTGTGGGTCGAGCCCGAGGCCGTCAGCCCCGGCAGCCGCCTGTACGCCGAACACCCCGAGTGGGCCTACCGGATCGAGGGCCGCCCCGCCCGCCTGGTCCGCAACCAACTGCTCCTCGATCTCGGCCGTACCGACGTCCAGGACTTCGTCATCGGTACGCTCGACCGGCTGCTGACCGCGTACGACATCAGCTACCTCAAGTGGGACATGAACCGGCCGCCCACCGAACGCGGCCGCCCGGACGCCCCGCCCGACGCCCGGCTCGACCTGGACGCCGAGCACGTCGCCGGATACCTGCGCGTCCTCGAACACCTGCGCGCCACCCACCCGGACGTCACGGTCGAGGGCTGCGCGGGCGGCGGCGCACGCATCGAGCACGCGACCGTCGCGCGCACCGACGTGGTGTGGCCCAGCGACAACACCGCCCCGCTGGACCGGCTGTCCATCCAGTACGGCTTCCTGCACGCCCACGCCCCGCACGTCATGAGTTCCTGGGTCACCGACGCCCCCGGAATCTTCGACCCGCGCCCGCGCAGTCTCGCCTTCCGGTTCGTCAACGCCATGTGCGGAGTCCTCGGCATCGGCGCCGACCTGCGCGCCTGGACACCCCAGGAACGGGCCGAGGCCGCCCGGTGGATCGCCCGCTACAAAGACGTACGGGAGACCATCCACCAGGGCGAGGTCCACCTCCTCGGCACCCCCGAGGACCCCACGTACGGTGTGCAGTACGACGACCCGCGGTCGGAACGCACGGTCGTCGCGGCCCTCGGCACCGGACGCCTCGACGGCGCCCCGTTGCTGCCCGGCCGCCCCGACCGGCTGAGACTGCGCGGCCTCGACCCGGGAACGCGCTACCACGACGCCGGATCGGGCCGTACGTACAGCGGGGCGCACCTGCTGCACCACGGTCTGCCGTTCACCTGGAGCGAGGGCCACGACGCCGAGCTGGTGGTGCTGCGGCGGCGGTGACAGCGGTCCGGCATATGTTTTCGGGACGGACGGCCGTCCCCCGCACGCGAAGGAGTCGAACCCCACGATGGAGCAGCCCGCACGACCGCCCGGCGCCCGCTTCGCCGGCCGCACGGCCGTCGTCACCGGCGCGGCCTCCGGCATCGGAGCCGCCACGGCCGAACGCCTCGCCGAGGAAGGGGCCGCCGTGGTCCTCGCCGACCTCACCGAGGACCGGGGCGAGACCGTCGCCGCGCGCATCACGAAGGCCGGCGGCCACGCACGGTTCGTACGGGCCGATGTCGCCGCGGAGGACGACTGGACCCGGATCGTGGCCGCCGCCCACGACTTCGGGCCCGTGGACGTCCTCGTCAGCAACGCCTACACCGTCGAGGTGACGCCCGCCCACGAGATGTCCCTCGCCTCGTGGCAGCGCCAGCTCGCCGTCAACACCACCGGCGCCTTCCTGGGCTTCCGGGCCCTCCTGCCCGACCTGCGGACCCGCCGGGGAGCGGTGGTACTGACCTCGTCCGTCCACGCGAACAGGGGCATCCCCGGTCACCCCGCGTACGCCGCCTCCAAGGGCGCCCTGCTCTCCCTGTGCTCGCAGCTCGCCGTCGAGTACGGGCCCGAGGTGCGCGTCAACGCCGTCGTACCCGGCCCGATCCTGACCGCCGCCTGGGACAGGGTCACGCCCGAGGACCGGGAACGCAGCATCGCGGAAACGGCCGCGCGCCGCTTCGGCTCACCGGACGAGGTGGCCGCGGCCATCGCCTTCCTCAGCGCCGGCGAGGCCTCGTACATCACCGGGACGAGCCTGGTGGTGGACGGCGGCTGGAGCGTGGTCAAGGCCTCCGCATGACCACGACACCGCACCCTCACACGCATACGCCCCCCTCACAGAGAAAGGCCGTACGACAATGACGCCCTATGCCCGCCGCGGCGTGCACGGCCAGACCGTGGAAGTCCTCGCCCGCCGCATCCTGGGCGGCGAGATCCCCGAGGGGGCCACGCTGGACCTGGTGGCGCTGCAGAGCGAGCTGGACGTGAGCCTCACCGCTCTGCGCGAGTCCCTCAAGGTGCTCGCCGCCAAGGGGATGGTCGACGCCCGCCAGAAACGCGGCACGTTCGTCCGCACCCGTGCCGAGTGGAACCTCCTCGACGTCGACGTGCTGCGCTGGCAGTTCGAGGGCGGACGCACCTCCGAGGCCGACGAGGCGCTGCTGCGGAACCTCGCCGAGGTGCGCGCCATCATCGAGCCCGCCGCCGTGCGGCTGGCCGCAGACCGGCGCACCGACGCCGACCTGGCGGCCCTGGACGGCGCGCTCGACGCGATGGGGGAGGGCGGCGGCGACGCCGCCCACGCCGTCGAGGCCGACCTCGCCTTCCACCGGGCCCTGCTGGCCGCCACCCACAACGAACTCCTCGAACGCATGGAGATGGTGATCGAGTCCGGGCTGGCCCACCGCGACCGCATCGTGCACAGCGCCCCGCACAGCGAGGACCCGGTCCCGGCGCACCGGGCGGTCCTGGACGCCGTACGCGACCGGGACCCGCGGGCCGCCGAGACCGCGATGCGGGCCCTGCTCGACCAGGCGGGCCGCGACCTGGACCGCCTCGGCGACGCCGATGACAGCCCTGTGCCCGACGCGACGGAAGGCTCCCGCTCCCAGTGAAGATCACCCGTATCGAGACCTTCCTGGTCCCGCCCCGCTGGCTGTTCTGCCGCGTCGAGACGGACGACGGTGTCGTCGGCTGGGGCGAACCGGTCGTCGAAGGGCGGGCCGAGGTCGTGCGCGCCGCCGTCGACGTGCTGGCCGAATACCTCGTCGGCCAGGACCCGTTGCGCATCCAGGACCACTGGCAGGTGCTGTCCAAGGGCGGCTTCTACCGCGGCGGCCCGATTCTCTCCAGTGCCGTCGCCGGGCTCGACCAGGCCCTGTGGGACATCGCGGGCAAGACGTACGGGGCTCCGGTGCACGCCCTGCTGGGCGGCCCGGTGCGGGACCGCGTCCGCGTCTACGCCTGGGTCGGCGGCGACGAACCCGCCGAGCTGACCGAGCAGATAGCCGCCCAGGTCGAGGCGGGCTTCACGGCGGTGAAGATGAACGGCGCCGGGGCCACCTCGCCCATCCCCACCCCGGCCGAGACCGCCGCGATCGTGGGCCGGGTGGCTGCCGCCCGCGAGGCACTGGGCCCCGACCGGGATGTCGCCGTCGACTTCCACGGCCGTTTCACGGCGGCGGGCGCACGCCGTGTCCTGTCCGAACTGGGGCCCCTGCACCCGCTGTTCGTCGAGGAGCCCGTCGTGCCCGAGCACGGCCACCTGCTGGCCGGCCTCGTCGCGGCGAGCCCGATCCCGCTCGCCACCGGTGAACGCCTCTACGGGCGCGCCGACTTCCTGCCCGTGCTCACCGCGGGCATCGCGGTCGCCCAGCCTGACCTGTCCCACGCCGGGGGCATCTCGGAGGTGCACCGCATCGCCTCGCTCGCCGAGACCCACGGCGCGCAGCTCGCCCCGCACTGCCCCCTCGGCCCGATCGCCCTGGCGGCCAGCCTCCAGATCGCCTTCGCCACCCCCAACTTCTTGATCCAGGAGCAGAGTCGGGGCATCCACTACAACAAGGACGCCGACCTGCTGTCGTACCTGGTGGACCCCGAGCCGTTCCGCTTCGTCGACGGGCACGCCTCGCGCGGCGACGCCCCCGGTCTGGGCATCACGATCGACGAGGCCGCCGTACGGTCGGCCGACCGGTCGGGACACGCCTGGCGCAACCCGGTGTGGCGGCACGCCGACGGCTCCTTCGCGGAGTGGTGAGCATGCCCCTTGAGGTGGTCACCGACCCCGCCCACGGAGGCCGTTGGACCTCCCTGCGCACGACCGCCGGCCGGGAGTGGCTGTGGCACCGCGAGGCCCCCGAGCGGGCGGGGGCCGCGCCCGGCGACGCTTTCGTGGACGCGGGCGGCCTGGAGGAGTGCGTCCCCACGGTCCGGGGCGGACCGGACCACGGGGACGCGTGGACACGGCCCTGGACACCGGTCCCAACACCGGATCCGGACCATGTCCCGGGTCCGGAGCGGGGGGACGACGACCGGTACGTCGTCCGCTGCGACCGGTTCACGCTCAGTCGCACGATCCGCGGCACCCCCGACGGAGCGGAAGCCGACTACGTGCTGACGGCCGACGCGGGCTTTCGCTTCGTGTGGGCCGCTCATGCCCTGCTCGATCTGTCCGACCGGGCGAGCGTGCGCATCGGCGACGGGGCGCGGACCCGGCTCTTCCCCGAGGCGGCCCCGCTGCTGGCGCGGCCGTGGCCCAAGGGCGCCCCGTGGGTGGAGGGGGACTGGCCCGCCCCCTGCGGACTGCGTCTGGACCGGTTCGGCCCGGACGACGGCACCGCGGTCGGCGCCGTCGTGGACGCCCCCGGCTGCTGTGTCCACGACGGCCGGGACCGGCTGTCCCTGGCCCTGGAGGCCGACGGGCAGCCCACGTCCGTCGCCCTCTGGCGCAACCTGGGCGGCTTCCCCGCCGGGCGCCCCTACCGCAGCACGGGCGTCGAGCCCATGCTCGGCCGTGTTTTCGACCTCGCCGACGTGGGTCCCGGCGACGCGGCCCGGGTACCCGTGTCCGGCGAGGTGCGGTGGCGGCTGACGCTCACCACGCACTGCCGCTGCACCTGAACCGACCCGTACCACAAGGAGTCTGCATGGACCTGCTGGATCTTCGAGCGGCCCTCACCGCCCACCGCTTGGTCGCGATCGTGCGCGGCGACGACCCGGAGGCGGCGGTACGCACCGTGCTGGCCCTGGCCGAAGAGGGGATCGAGCTGATCGAGGTGTCCCTCAGCGGCAAGGACGCCCTGTCGGTCATCGAGCGGGCCCGCAAGGAACTCGGCCCCGACCGCCCCCTCGGCGCCGGTACGGTCCTGACCGCCGACGACGCCCGCGCCGCCCGGCAGGCCGGTGCGGACTTCGCCGTCACCCCCGCGCTCGGGGACGGCGTCACCGCGGCACGCGAACTGGGGCTGCCGGTCCTGGCCGGGGTGATGACCCCGACCGAGATCCTGGCCGCGCGGACCCTCGGCGTCGCCGCCCTGAAGATCTTCCCCGCCGCCCAGGCCGGTGGCCCCGCCTACCTCAAGGCGCTGCGCGGCCCGTTCCCGCACGAGCTGTTCGTGCCGGTGGGCGGGGTCGACGGGGCCGCCGCCCGCGCCTATCTGGCGGCCGGGGCGACCGCCGTCGGCGTGGGCTCACCGCTGATCGGGGACGCGGCCGACGGCGGCAGCCTGACCGCGCTGCGGGACCGCGCGCGGGCGTTCCTCGCGGTGGCGAACGAGGGCATGTCGTGACCTGCCCCGAAGCCGAAGCCGAAGCCGAAGCCGAAGCCGAAGCCGAAGCCGAAGCCGAAGCAGCGGCAGAGACGAGGGCAGGGGCAGAGGCAGCCGTCCTCGGCCCCGACCGTCTCGAACTCGGCGAAGGCGTCCGCTGGACGGACGACCACGGCATCGTGCTCGTGGACATCCTCGCGGGCCGCCTGCTCACCGCCACCCCGGACCGTCCCGCCGAGCCCTTCCGGCAACTCGCCCACCTGCCCTTCCCCCTGGGCGCGGTGGCCCCCGTGGCCGACGCCCCCGGCATCTGGATCGCCGCCGCGGGAACCGGCATCTGTCTGCTCGCCCCGGACGCCCCGCCGCACTGGCTGGCACGGCCCGAGGCGGACGCCGCACGGCCCATGCGCATGAACGACGGGACCGCCGACCCCGCCGGCCGCTTCTGGGCGGGCAGCATGTCCTACGAGGCCGACGACGGAGCCGGCTCCCTCTACCGCGTCGACCACGACGGCACGGTGGTCCGCGTCCTCGACGGCATCACCGTGCCGAACGGGCCCGCCTTCACGGCCGACGGCCGCACCATGTACCTGGCCGACAGCGCCCGTGGAGTCGTCCGGCGTTACCCCGTCGACCCCGCCACCGGCGCCCTCGGCGCCTCGGAGGCGTACGTCACCGTCGACGACGGCAGCCCCGACGGCATGGTGGTGGACACCGAGGGCGCGGTGTGGATCGCGGTGTGGGGCACCGGCACCGTACGCCGGTATCTGCGGGACGGCCGCCTCGACCGCACCCTGCGGCTGCCCGCACGGCAGCCCGCCGGAGTGTGCCTGCGGGAGGACCTTCTGTACGTCACCAGCGCCCGCGTGGGCCTCGCCGCGCCCGGCCCGTACGACGGCGCCGTGTTCACGGCCCGGGTCGGCGTACCCGGGAGACCGGCGGACGCGTACCGGAGCCACGCCCCAGGCCTCCGTGGCCTCAACTCGCCCCGGAAGGAAGCGGTATGAGCAGTACGTCCGTGTCCCGCGCCGACTGGCGGCCCCGTGAAGGGCCGGTGGTCTGCGTCGGGGAGACCATGGCCGCGTTCGCCCCCGCCCCGGCCGAGTCCCTGGAGAGCGCCGAGGACCTGCGGGTGTCGGTGGCCGGGGCCGAGTCGAACGTGGCGATGTATCTGGCCGACCTGGGCATCCCCGTCGCGTGGCTCTCGGCGTTGGGCGACGACGCGTTGGGACGGCGGGTGCGCGCCGCGGTCGGCGCGGCCGGCGTCGACGTCGGGGGAGTCCGGCACGACCCGGAGCGGCCCACGGGCCTGCTCGTGAAGGAGCCGGCCGCCACCCGTACCCGCGTCCACTACTACCGCGGGGGCTCGGCGGCCTCGGCCCTGGGCCCCGAGGTGCTGAAGGACGACCGGCTGCGGTCCGCCTCCCTCGTCCACCTCACCGGGATCACCCCGGCCCTGTCCCCGTCCTGCCGGAGCCTGGTCGAGGAGGCCCTGGCCACCCCGCCGGACGAACGCTCGTACTCCATCAGCTTCGACGTCAACCACCGCCGGGCGCTGTGGCCGCCCGGCACGGCCGCCGCCGTACTGCGCGAGCTGGCCGACCGCGCCGACCTCACCTTCGTCGGCCTCGACGAGGCACAGGACCTCTGGGACGCCGACCTCGAACCGGACGGCGTACGGCGGCTGTTGCCGCATCCGCGCCTCCTCGTCGTCAAGGACGGCGGCCGATCGGCCACGGTCTTCAGCGACGAAGGCTCCTGGACCGTGCCCGCTCTGCGCACGGACGTGGTGGAGCCCGTCGGCGCGGGGGACGCCTTCGCCGCCGGGTTCCTGAGCGGTCTGCTGCGGGGCGCCGGCATGGAGCGCGCGCTGCGGCTCGGACACATCACGGCCGGTTCGGCACTGCAAGTGACCGGCGATCACGGCCCGTTGCCGGACAACACCCGGATCGAGGAACTTCTTGGCCTCTCCACGCCCGACTGGTCCCGGGTGAACCGCGAGTGACGGACCGGTCGCGGTGAGGTGGTCAACGGTCCAAGGTCACCGTCGGGTACGACGAAGGTCACAATTACATATCGGACACTTCGCACTTCAATCTTCACGCGAGACACACAAGTTGGCTAAGTTGACGGCTGGGCCGTACGACTCCCTCCGGTGAACCTCGCCGGGTCGCGCGGTCTCCGCCGAATCCGACCGGCCTTCGTGGCGGCCGGAGCCGGAGGTCCAGTCGACTTCAGGGTGAATCGGCCCAACTGTCCCCCGGGCAGAGGCCGTAGGGCATGCCTTTCGGAACAGTCCGCCCGAACCCGACAGTCGGCCCGGCAGGCGGTGCACGGAAGGAGTCGTCTCCCATCGCGCCGGAACGAACGCAGCGCCCCGGAGGCACCGGCCTCCCCGGCATGTCCCGCTCCGCCCTCGTGAAGGCGGCCCCCTCTTCCGTGGACCAGTTCGCCTCCGCAGGCATTCCCGCGCAGCGGGGTGATGAACCCAGCCGCGAGGAAGTACAGCAGCGGATCACCAATCTCTACGACCGTGTCGAGAACGCCACGGGCAACATCAACGTGACCCGTGCGATGAGCACCACGACCCGCGACGCCCGACCGGCGTCAGGGGACAGGGGCGGCCGGGGCGGAGCGGGCGATGCCGCCGCCCCGCTGCCGGACGTCGCGAAGAAGTGGTTCGACGTGGGCCGCTCGCAGCTGGGCCCGGTCTTCCCGGCGGTACTGCCGCCCGACAGGATGCCGGACCGCGGTTCTGCCGGATCGCGGCCCGCCGACACGGGCGGCCGTCCGGGCGGCGGTGGCCGTGAGGGGCGCGGCGGACGTGAGGGTTCCGACAAGCCCGTCCTGGAGCTGACCGCCGGCCCGAGCGCCGGCCCCGGCGCCGGAGGCGGAGCCGGGCCCGTCGCGGAACTGACCGCGCGGCCCGTCGCCGAACTGACCGCGGGACCCGCCGCCGCGCTGCCGGCCCTTCCGGCCCAGCGTCAGGCGGCCGACCGGGCCATGCCCGGGACGTCCGGCGGACCGTCGCAGGCGACACTGCGGACTTCGAAGCAGCGGAACCAGCGCAAGCTCGGACAGGCCCGCGACCTGCTGGCCGGACACGCGGCCCGGCGCGGTCCCGCGCCCGTCGCGGAACTGCAGCCGTTCCAGGCGATCGAGGGCGCCTGGGGACCTGCCGCCCAGGCACAGAACTACCGCGCGGCAGCGCCCGCCGTGGACGCGTGGCAGCAGCCGTCCCTCGGCACGGACATGCGCGCGGGCACGGACATGTACGCCGGTACGGCCATGTACCCCGGCATACCCGGTACGGGAGCGGGTCCCGCCGCCGACCGGAGCATCGGCAACGGCGTGTACCCCGGGGTCGACCAGTACGCCGGTGCCCCCTACGCCGGTGGCCGGCAGAGCGACACGAGCATGTACGTCGACGCGAGCACCCCCATCGCCACGGGAGTCGCCCTCGACATGCAGGCCGCGGCGAACCCCGGATACGGCATGCCCGCTCCCGCCCCTGCCCCCGCTCCCGCCCCGGCTCCTGCGCCCGCCTACACAACGCCCCCCTACGGCACGCCCGTTTATGCCGCGCCCGACCCCGGGTACGGCGGACAGGGCGCCAGGGCCGTCGACTTCGCACGCGCCCAGATCGGCAAGCCGTGCGTATGGGGCTCGATGGGACCGGGCTCGTACGACTGCTCCAGTCTCACGCAGGCCGCCTGGAAGGTCGCCGGAGTCGCGCTCCCGCGTTCCGCCCAGGACCAGGCGACCGCCGGCACGATGGTCCCCGTGTCGGACATCCGGCCCGGTGACCTCGTGCTCTTCAGCGTCCAGGTCGGTCACGTCGGCATCGCCACGGGCAACGGCATGATGATCCACGCACCGAGCCCGGGCGTCGCCATCCGCGAGGAGTCGATCTACTGGGCCGGCGAGGCGGCGATCCACAGCGTGATCCGCCCCGCCTGAACCAGGGCTCAGCGTGACGGTGGCGTCCTCGCCGGCTCCGTGAGCGCCTTGGTGAAGCAGACACTGAACGGATTGCGGTCGTACGGGGCGTACGGCCGCACCTCCTGCCAGCCCTCCCGCGCGTAGAGCGCCCGCGCCTCCGGCTGGAGCGCGCCCGTCTGCAGCCACAGCCGGTCGACGCCGAGGGCCAGCGCGGTCGACTCCACCGCCGCGAGGGCCGCTCGCGCCAGCCCCCGGCCGCGGTGGTCGGCGTGCACGAACACCCGCTTCACCTCGTGCCGGTCGGGCAGCCTGCGCAGCGAGGCGGTGGCCACCGGCACACCGTCGGCGTAGGCGACCCAGGTGACGACGATCTCCTCGGCCGCGGGCCGCGGCGCACGTACGCGCCGGTGCTCGACCGGTGCGTAGCGCGGGGCCAGTTCGGCGGACATCTGCTCCCGCAGCCGGGCCGGGGCCGGGGCGTCCCACTCCTCGGACACCCAGCGGACCGCCGGCCCCCGCCGGACGGCCCGGGTCCCCACCCCGGCCTCTTTGCCGGGTTCCTCCCCGACTTCTCCCTTGATCATGCGCACATGCTCACACCGGCGGGGGAGGTGTGTCGTGGGCCCGGGCCCGCTGTTCGCAGAACGGAAACACCCTGTTCGCAACGGCGGCCGGGCGGCCGTCTAGCGACCCGTGCGTCCGCCGCCGAGGAAGGCCGGGTGCCGGCCGAGCCGCCGGACGTACCCGTCCAGGTGGAGGTACGCGGACAGGGCGCCGCCGGCCGTGTCGAGATGGGTGAGTGCCACCCAGAGATCCACGTCCGCGGCCGTGATCGCCTCCCCCAACACATAAGGGCTGGACGCCAGTTGATGATCGAGCAGGGCCAGTGTCGCCGCCCGCGCGTGGGGCGGCGAAGCCGGTGTGACGTCCCGGGTGAGGAGTTCGCGCACGGCGTCGATCTCCGCGGCGAGGGCCGGCGGACGCAGCGCGGGCAGGCCGGGCCCTTCGTCGTCCCGGAGATCGGCGAGGTCGGCGAGGTCGCGCAGGATGTCGGGCGTGTGGTTGCTGACGACGCGTCCGCTCCACCGGTCGCACAGCGCGGGCGCGGTCAGCGGGCCGTCGTAGTGGTGCCAGGTCGCCTCGTAGGCCCGGCGCAGCGAGGCGAAGGCGTCCGGCGTCTCGGCGGGGCGGGTCAGCACAGTGGTGGCCGTCGAGTGCTCAAGTCCCAGCAGGGCGACGGTGATCGAGACGCGCAGCGAACGCTGACAGCCTTCGGACAGATACAGCTGATAGCGGTGCGGCGCCGGGTAGAAGCCGCCGGCGAGGCCGACACCTATGCGGCCGCGGAAGCGGTGCGGACGCGCGGTCGCGCTCGGTGCGACCGTGCCGCAGGCGGGTGCGCCGGTGCCGGCCGTACGCGCGGCCGTGGCGAAGGTACCTGTGCTCGAACCGCGGGAAACTGTCTCGGGCATGGCTCTCCAGAGGGAATCGCGGAAGCCCTGGCCGCCTTGTGGGCACCAGTGGCGAAACGGAGTGACTGCGCTGTGTCGTGCACGTCCGGCAGGCTCCACGGGTCCGACGGGTCCGGATCGAGCGGACCGGAAGGACCGGGTGGACCGGCGGCGGACTAGTAAGCGCTGGAGACGCGCAACAGATCGATGTGCAGTCGCCTCGTCAAGCCGTTCCTGGGCAATTCCCACCCGTCCCGGTCGGGGCTCGCACGAGGCGAGACCACGCTTGTCCCGCCGCACCGGCGGAACCCGGTCGTCACCCGGGGCACCCCGTCGCGGTGGAAGGGTTGCCTGTCAGCGGGCCGGAGCCGATGACCGCACGGACGGGGGAGGACCCTGTCCGACGGGCGCTGACAATCGTGACCGTCCCCGCAAGTGTCGGTGCGCTGCGTGAGTGTCGTCAAGATGCCGAGACGACGTCTCAGTAGGTGGGCAGTGGCCCGTGCGGGTCGGTGGGGGTTGGCCGCGCAGTTCCCCGCGCCCCCGGGGGCCGGGCGGCCGGTGTTCCCCCTGGAACCGCGGCATGGGACCTCCGGCA
>NZ_JBHXTO010000105.1:0-32031 GCF_042677425.1 Streptomyces sp. NPDC127119
TGGACGTACTTGGGCTTTCGCCCGGTGCGGCGAGAGGGCGTGCCAGGCGTCGGCCGGCAGGCGGGAATTTGACGACAGGGCCTAGGGGCGCGGGGCTGTGACATATGCGGCTCCGCCGCGTGAGCGCGACCAGCCACATCGAACCCGCACCAGAGAACCAACGCCCAGTGACCCGGCACAACCCGGCGGAGCCGTCCGCCCGCCACGGAGTGTCGGGCAGGCAGCGGGACGGACGGCGTGATTCCGGGCCGCCGCACTGTACGAGGGGGAGCCGGCGGCCCGGCCGGCCTCTTGCGAGGCAGTTCAGTCAACCGGCTCACAACTCTCCGCGACAGCGCGCGTACTGCCCGGATCCGGGCACTCCGTTCACACCCCGTGTGAAGGGAGAGGCGCTAGGTTGAAAAGCACCGTCTGCACCCAGCCATCGGATGGCCTTCATGCAGCCCAACACTCTGCTCGACGCGATCCTCGACGAGGCCGGAATCTCCCACGCGGGACTCGCGGCACATGTGAACCAGGCAGGACGGGTGCGCGGTCTCGCACTCCGCTACGAACACACCGCCGTGGCGCGGTGGTTGAAGGGCCAGCGCCCCCGTGGCCAGGTGCCCGACCTGATCTGCGAGGTCCTCGCCGTCCGGCTCCAACGGCCCGTCACACTCGACGACATCGGCCTCGGCGTACCCGGCGAACCGGCCACCCCGCACGGGACGACCCTCTCCGGTTTCGTCGAGCGGGCCACCGCGCTGTGGCGCTCCGACGAACAGCAGCGCCCGCACATACTCGGCGCCCCCGCCGTCACCGGCACGCCCGCCGTGATGCCCGTGTGGGAGTGGGAGAACCCGCCGGAGGACGTGGACGTCTCACGCGGCGGACGTCACCGCGTCCGCATGTCCGACATCGAGATGCTGCGCGCCGCCCGCGCCCACTACGAGCAGATGTACCGCAAGGCCGGCGGTGTCGCGACCCGTACGCGCATCGTCGGATTCCTCAACTCCGAGACCGCGCCGCTCCTGCGCGGCAGCTACACCGACGCCACCGGCCGTCAGCTCCACCGCGCCACCGGCGGCCTGGTGGCGATCGCCGGCATCTGCGCGTACGACTCCGACGCGCACGGGCTCGCCCAGCGCTACTTCCACCAGGCGCTCAGGCTCGCGAAGGCCAGCGGGGACAGGGGACTCGGCGCCTATGTGATCGCGCTCCTCGTCAACCAGGCGCTGTTCATGCGTGAGCACCGGCAGGCGGTGGCCTTCGCCGAGGCCGCGCTGCGCGCCGCGGGGCGCCACATCACGCCGGCGCTCGCGTCGGACCTCTCTGCGATGCAGGCCAAGGCGTACGCGCACCTCGGTGACGGCAGCAGCGCGCTGTCCTGCATCCGGCGGGCCGAGCAGGCCGCCGACCGCATCCGGCGCGGCTACGAGCCGGACGAGACCGGTTATGTCCAGCCGGGTCTGGTCAACGTGCAGGTGGCGGAGGCGCTGTTGAGCCTCGGTGATCTGAGCGCGGCCCAGGAGCACGCCGCGGCAGCCGTGGACAATCCGGCGCACGACCGCGGCAGGGTGCACCGGCTCGCCATGCTCAGCCAGATCGAACTGCGCCAGGGGAACGCCGACAGAGCGGTGGTCACCGCGGTCGAAATGGCGGAACGGGCGCGCGGGATGGAGTCCCAGCGGCTGCGCGACAGACTGCGGGCGGTACGCGAACACCTGGTGGCCAGCGGTTGCGCGGGCACCTCCGAGGCCGCCGAACTCATCGACGGAGCACTGCGCGTGCCGCTCTAGACACCGCTTCGACGACCGACCGTCCCGACCGCCCGGGGGGCCACGAGCCCTCCTGGCGGGTGCCTTTGCGCCTGCCACTGCGCCGGTAGCGGCCCACTGCGAGCCTGCTGTGCGGACACTCCTGCTGCGATATTGCCACCTACCCGTCGAAAGGTGGCAGAAAAGTGCAGTGGACGAAACAGAACGAACAAATCGTGTACGCAAATCGCTGGTTCAGCGTCAATCTCGCAGATGTCGCATTGCCTGACGGCCGGCATCTCGATCACTTCTTAATCCGGCTGCGTCCCGTCGCCGTGGCCACTGTCGTGAACGAGGCGAACGAGGTGCTGCTGCTGTGGCGGCACCGCTTCATCACCGACAGCTGGGGATGGGAGCTTCCGGCGGGCGTCGTCGAGGACGGCGAGGACATCGCCGTCGCGGCGGCCCGCGAACTGGAGGAGGAGACCGGCTGGCGGCCGGGACCTCTGCGCCATCTGATGAGCGTCGAGCCCTCGAACGGACTCACCGACGCCCGGCACCACATCTACTGGGCCGACGAAGGCGCGTACATCGGGCATCCTGTGGACGACTTCGAGTCCGACCGCCGGGAATGGGTTCCCCTGAAGCTCGCTCCCGACATGGTCGCCCGCGGTGAGGTTCCGGCCGCCAATATGGCTGCCGCGCTGCTCCTCCTGCATCATCTGAGGCTCGGGCTGGACGCCTTGCCCTGATCCCCCACCGCGTCCACGGGCTCAACGGCCCAGAGCCTGCCAGACCGCCACGGCCAGCGCTCCCACCGCCGTGACGACCGCGACCGCGCGCAGCGGCCAGCGGGTGTGCTCCAGCGCGATGACCCGACTGCTCAGGTCGTCGAGCTCCTTGGCGGTCTGTTCGGCGCGATGACTGAGCAGAGTCATGCACCCCTCGACGGTGGCATGGGCCACATCGAGACGGCGACGTAACTCTGCGACTTCTCCTCGGACCACGGGATGCTCCGGGTCGGCGGTCACGTGTCCGCTCCTTTCCGTAGTCGTCACATCCCTAACATGTGCACGGAAAGTCAACAGGCCTGGTGGGTGCGTGGGGAGCGTGTGCGAGGGGCATATGCGGGCCCGGAGCGCACACGGTGTGTGAATACGGCGGGCCCGGCCCTCAAAAGAGAGCCGGGCCCGCACAGGCCAAAACTTACACGGAGGGTGACTATTTCGGCTGGGCGGGGCCCAGGCGCTTTAGGGGGCGCCAGCGCCCCTGCTTTTAAGGGGCGCGGGGAACTGCGCGACCAGCCACGACGGACCCGCACCCGATCAACATCCCGAGGCCACCTCAAGCAGCCGGGCCCTACCCGTAGGTGTAGAAGCCCGACCCCGACTTCCGTCCAAGACGCCCCGCGTCGACCATCCGCTGAAGCAGCGGCGGAGCCGCGTACAACGGCTCCTTGTACTCCTCGTACATCGAGTACGCGACGGAAGCCACCGTGTCGAGCCCGATCAGATCGGACAGCTTGAGCGGCCCCATGGGGTGCGCACACCCCAGCTCCATGCCGTTGTCGATGTCCTCGCGGCTCGCCATGCCGGACTCGAACATCCGGATCGCGGAGAGCAGATACGGGATCAGCAGCGCGTTGACCACGAAGCCCGAGCGGTCCTGCGCACGGATCGCGTGCTTGCCGAGGATCTTCTCCACCAGGGACTGCGCCCGGCTGATGGTGCCCTCGGACGTGGTCAGCGCCGGGATCAGCTCGACGAGCTTCTGCACCGGGGCCGGGTTGAAGAAGTGGATGCCGATGACCTGGTCGGGCCGCGAGGTGGCGACGGCGAGCTTCACCAGCGGGATGGAGGAGGTGTTCGAGGCGAGGATCGCGTCCTGGCGCAGCACGACCTGGTCAAGGACCTGGAAGATCTCCGTCTTCACCTGCTCGTTCTCGACGACCGCCTCGATCACCAGATCGCGGTCGGAGAACTCGCCGAGGTCCGTCGTGAAGGAGAGCCGCGCCTGGGTGGCGTCCCGCTCCTCCTCGGAGATCTTGCCGCGCTCGGCGGCCTTGGAGAGCGAGTTGTAGAGCCGGGTCCGGCCAATCTCCAACGCCTCACCAGTGGTCTCGGCGACCTTCACATCCAGGCCGGCGCGGGCGCACACCTCGGCGATGCCCGCTCCCATCTGGCCGCAGCCCACCACTCCGACGCGTTCGATGTCGGTCACATCGTCCCTTTCGCTCTGACTGTCCGCTCTCACTGTCATGGGTCCGGCGGGTGTCCGTTGTCCGGTACCCGCCGACGCCACGCACGTTACTCCGGATCTGTCCCCGTACGACGGGGCGGGTCGTGCATGCTGTGCGAGGTAGACGGTCCGTGACCGGGCGGACCCACTGTGTTTGGGGTACGGCATGGGGCGTATGTCACGACGGGGATTCGCGATGACCGCGGCGGCCGGACTGTCGGGACTCGTCACCGCGGGAGTGGCCGTGGCGGCGGAGATGTCCGGCGGAGGCGGCGGCGGGGGAGGCGGGCACGACGGCCGCCGGCACCGGCGTCGGCGCCGGGACCCCGCGGGTGCGCTGCGCGGGATGTGGCTGGCGACCGTGGCCAACCGTGACTGGCCCTCGAAGGCGGGCCTGACCGCGGCGCAGCAGCGCGCCGAACTGCTCGCGCACCTCGACACGGCGGTGGAGCGCCGGCTGAACGCCGTGATCTTCCAGGTGCGCCCCACGGCCGACGCCCTGTGGGCCTCGCCCTTCGAGCCCTGGGCGCAGTACCTGACCGGGGTCCAGGGCAAGGATCCCGGCTGGGACCCGCTGGGCACCGCCGTCACGGAGGCCCACGCGCGGGGGCTCGAACTGCATGCCTGGTTCAACCCGTACCGCGTCGCCAACCACACCGACCCCTCGCGGCTCGTCGCCTCGCACCCCGCCCGCGTCCACCCCGACTGGATCGTGCCCTACGGCGGGAAGCTGTACTACAACCCCGGGCTGCCCGAGGTCCGCGCCTTCGTGCAGGACGCGATGCTGGACGCGGTCGGGAAGTACGCCGTGGACGCCGTCCACTGGGACGACTACTTCTATCCGTACCCGGTCGCCGGCCAGGTCTTCGACGACGACGCCGCGTACGCCGCGCACGGCGGGCAGTTCCCCGACCGGGCCGCGTGGCGGCGCAACAACATCGACCGCCTGGTGCTGGAGACGGCCGCCCGGATCAGGGAGGTCAGGCCCGGCACACAGTTCGGGATCAGCCCCTTCGGGGTGTGGCGCAACGCCACGACCGACCCGCTGGGCTCGGACAGCCGCGCCGGCGTGCAGACGTACGACGACCTGCACGCGGACACCAGGAAATGGGTCCGGGAGAACTGGATCGACTACATCTGCCCGCAGCTGTACTGGAACATCGGCTTCGCCGCGGCCGACTACGCGAAGCTCGTCCCCTGGTGGTCGCAGGTCGCGCAGGGCAGCAGAACGAAGCTGTACGTGGGTGAGGCGCTGTACAAGGCCGGTGACCCGGCGCAGCCCGCGGCCTGGCAGGACCCGGCCGAGCTGTCCGCGCATCTCACGCTCGCCGCGAACCATCCGCAGGTGGGCGGGCACGTCTTCTTCTCGGCCAAGGAAGTGGCCGCCGACCGGATCGGAGCCATGGCGAGGGTGGTCGCCGACCACTACCAGCAGCCGGCGAAGCCCTCACGCTGATTCAGCGGGGAGTTTCCTCGTGGTGCTGGACCACGCAGTCGGGGCCGGGAGACATCAGGGTCTCGTGACCGTCCTCGAAGCGGACCCGGTACGGGGGGTTCCCCTGCTGTCCGAGTACTTCGATGACTTCCGCGACCCGGTCGTGCTGCCCGACGATCCTGCCGTGCACCAGCAGATGGTCGCCTACGGTTGCCTGCATCTGTAGGGCCTCCTCGTTCCGCACGGGAGTGGCGATTCGTGACCGCAAGTCTACGGCGGGTAGCGCGCGTTGGGGCCGGGCCGGGCGAATCGGTCAGCCCCGGGCCCGTTGGGTGACCGCGATGCAGACGAGTACGGCAGCCGCCGTCAGCGGGGCGGCCGGGGTCAGGTGCTCGCCCAGGAGCAGTACCGACCACACCAGGGTGAGCAGCGGCTGGGCCAGCTGCAGCTGGCTGGCCTTCGGTATGCCGATCGCGGCCATCCCGCGGTACCAGACGACCAGGCCGGCGAACTGCGAGCCGACCGCGACCCACAGCAGCCCGGTCACACTGTGCGCGGTCAGCTCCACGGGCTCGTACGACAGGGCGATCGCGGCCGCCGGCACCGTGAGCGGCAGGCACAGGACCAGCGCCCAGCCGATGACCTGCCAGCCCGGCATCACCCGGGCCAGCCGGCCGCCCTCCGTGTAGCCCGCCGCGCAGATCAGCAGGGCGCCGAAGAGGTAGGCGTCCGCGCTGCTCAGGGCGCCGCCGCTCTGCTGCACGGTGAACGCGATGACCACGGCGGCGCCCGCGGACGCCGCCGCCCAGAAGGTCCGGGAGGGGCGGGTGCCGACGCGCAGCGCCGAGAACAGGGCGGTGGTCAGGGGGAGCAGGCCGACGACGACCGCGGCGTGCGCGGTGGTCGACGTCTCCAGGGCGAGGGTGGTGAGCATCGGGAAGCCGAGGACGACTCCGGCGGCGACGACGGCGAGCCCCGCCCAGTGACGGCGGCCGGGCAGCGGGACGCGCAGGGCGAGCAGACAGCCGCCCGCGACGATCGCGGCCAGGACGCTCCGCACGGCCACCAGTGACCAGGGGCCGAAGCCCTCAAGCCCCCACGCGGTGGCGGGGAAGGTGAGGGAGAAGGCGACGACGCCGAGCGCGGCCATGAGGGTCCCGGTACGGGGATCCGGGCGGCCGAAGTCCCGGACGTCCCCGGACGGGCTGCCGGGTGTGCCGGACGCTCCGGGTGTGCCGGACACCGCTATCGAGGTCCGTGTGGTAGCGCTATTCTCTGCTCTCATGCATGAGCGTAGCAGTGTCGCTGAACTGGCCGATCGGCTGCGGGGGGAGCTGGACCGCTACTCTCCCGGTGGAAAGCTGCCGTCCAGCCGGGCGCTCGTCGAACGGTTCCGGGTGAGCCCCGTGACCGTGTCCCGGGCACTGGCCCAGCTCTCCGCCGAGGGCCTGGTGGTCACCCGGCCCGGAGCGGGGGCCTTCCGGGCCGGGCCGCGCGCCGCAGGCCCCGCCGTCGGGGACACCTCCTGGCAGGAGGTCGCCCTCAGCGCGGACGCCACGACCGAACTCGTACCCCGCACGGTGGACGCCTCGGGCGTACTCGTCTCGCTGGCCGCCCCGCCGCCGGGAGTCATCGAGTTCAACGGGGGCTATCTGCACCCCTCGCTCCAGCCGGAACGGGCCATGGCCGCGGCGCTGTCCCGGGCCGGCCGCCGACCGGGTGTCTGGGCGCGCCCGCCGGTGGACGGACTGCCCGAACTGCGCGAGTGGTTCGCGCGGGGCATCGGCGGCGCCATCACCGCCGCCGAGGTGCTCATCACGGCCGGCGGCCAGTCCGCGCTGACCACCGCGCTGCGCGCACTCGCCCCGCCCGGCGCCCCGATCCTCGTCGAGTCGCCCACCTATCCCGGCATGCTGGCGATCGCCCGCGCGGCCGGGCTGCGGCCCGTGCCCGTGCCCGTCGACCGGGACGGGGTGAAACCGGACCTGCTCGCCGACGCCTTCCGTGCCACCGGCGCCCGCGTCTTCGTCTGCCAGCCGCTGTTCCAGAATCCGACCGGCGCGGTGCTCGCCCCCGAGCGGCGCGGCGAGGTGCTGCGGATCGCCCGCGAGGCGGGCGCGTTCGTCATCGAGGACGACTTCGTACGCCGGCTCGTGCACGAGGACTCGGGGCCGCTGCCGCGACCGCTGGCCTCGGACGACCCCGACGGAGTCGTCGTACACGTCTGCTCGCTGACCAAGGCCACCTCGCCGAGCTTCCGGGTGAGCGCGCTGGCCGCCCGCGGGCCCGTCCTCGAACGGCTGCGGGCCATCCAGGTCGTCGACACCTTCTTCGTGCCGCGCCCCCTCCAGGAGGCGGCCCTCGAACTCGTCGGCTCGCCCGCCTGGCCCCGCCATCTGCGGGCCGTCTCGGCCGAACTGCGCGTCCGGCGCGACGCGATGGCCGCCGCACTGCGCCTGCGGCTGCCCGAACTCGCCCTGCCGCACATCCCGTCCGGCGGCTACCAGCTGTGGCTGCGGCTGCCCGACGGCAGTGGGGGTACCTCCCAGGCTTTCGGCTCCGGGGGAGAGCCGGCGCTCGTGTCCGCCGCCCTGCGCGCGGGCGTGGCCGTCACCCCGGGCCGCCCCTACTTCAGCGCCGAACCCCCGGCGGCCCACCTGCGCCTGAGCTTCGCGGCGGTCGCGAGCACCGCCGAAATCACCGAGGGCGTCCGCAGGCTGCACACGGCCTGCGCCGAAACCGGTTCGACAGCGCAAGCCTGACCTGCGACTCTCCCGCCATGACCGACATACCCAGCCTCCCCGAGGGCTACGAGATCTCCACCGACCCCGCGCGCATCGACGTCGACCGGGTCCACCGCTGGCTCGCCGACGACGCGTACTGGGCGCTCGGCCGACCGCGCGAGAAGCAGGAGCGCGCGATCGCCGGATCGCTCAACTTCGGTGCGTACGAGACGGTTTCGGGCGACCAGGCGGCGTACGCGCGCGTGGTGACCGACGGGGCCACCTTCGCCTGGCTCTGCGACGTGTACGTGGTCCGGTCCGCGCGGGGCAAGGGGCTCGGCACCGCCCTGGTCACCGCCGTCCGCGACCACCTGCGCCCCCTCGGCCTGCGCCGCGTGCTGCTCGCCACCCACGACGCGCACGGGGTGTACGAGAAGCTCGGGTTCAAGGTGCTGGACCGGCCCGACCGGTGGATGGCGCTGAGCTTCGAATGACGGTGCCCTGACAGGCGGTGTCCTGATTCTCCTTCCGTGGGTCGTCCACGCACTTTGTGCGGGCCTTCGCGTGAGTATTCCGTGTGTGCCGTCGATCAGCTCTTGACCTGCGCAGTTCCGGCGCTCACGATCGCCGCATGCATGTTCGGGTCACGCTGATCGCCGCCGCCCGCGGTTCCTCGTTGCTCGCCGAGCGCTTCGACGACGACCGGCCGCTGGACCAGGCGGGCTGGGGCGAGGTGCAGCGCGTCGCCCATGCCCTGATACCGCTCGCCGCGGCCGAGCTGCGGTACTGCTCGCCGACCCCGCGCAGCCGGGCCACCGGTGACGCGCTGGGCCTCGCGCCGCTGGTCCAGCCGGCGCTGCGGGACTGCGACATGGGCCGCTGGCGCGGGCTGACCCTCGGTGAGGCGATGGCCCGGGAGCCCGAGGCGGTGGACGCCTGGCTCGCCGACCCGTACTCCGCGGCCCACGGCGGCGAACCGCTCGCGGAGTTCATCCGGCGGGTCGGCGGCTGGCTGGACACCCGCCCCGCCGACGACGGCGGCCGGATCGTCGCCGTCGCGGAACCGGCGGTCGTCCGTGCCGCGCTCGTCTACGCCCTGAAGGCGCACCCGTCGACGTACTGGAACTTCGACGTGCGCCCGCTGTCGACGGCCGCCCTGATCGGCTGGGCGGGCCGCTGGAACCTGCGCTTCGACGCTCAGTACGACCGCGTGTAGTCCGTCACGACCGCGTGTGGCCGGTCACGACCGCGTGTGGCCGGTCACGACCGCGTGTAGTCCGTCGTGAGGAGCAGGTCCTTCGCGGGGCCGCCCACCCGCCACACCGTCCGCCAGCGGTCCGCGTCGTACACGGTGAACTCGCCCCGGTAGAGGTCCGCCGAGCACGGATGGTCGGTGACGTGCCTGCCGGTGGCGAGGTCCAGGTCGTGGAAGGGGCGGCCGTCGGCGAACCGTACGTCGGCCCGGCTCGCCCCGTCGCCCGGCAGGAACCTGAGGGTGCGCTCGGCGGGCCGGGCCACGCCCTGCCACACGAAGGTGCCGGACTCGTGGTGGAGCAGCCCCCCGGAGGGGCCGGAGCCGGTGCCGTCCAGCCGCTCGAACACCGTCGTCCCGCTGAAGGCACCCGTCGCCCCGCTCGCGAGATCCCGCACCGAGCGCTCCACCTGCCAGCTCCCGGCCAGGTACGCCAGTACGTCGCCCACCGGCCGGAATCCGGCCATCCCCTCCGTCACCGCGGCCTCTCCTGTCCAACCCATTGACGTGATCCTGCCCCCTACCTATCTTGCCGTTCGAAGTATTGATCAGCGTCCGGTATATCGAACATGTCGACCCCCTCTCAGACACGCCTCTCAGAGCCGCGGAGGATCCATGTCACATGCCCGCACCCGCACTCGCTGGAGACTCGCCCTCACGGCCACCGCACTGCTGGCCGCCTCCTTCCTCGTGCCGCCCCCGGTGAGCGCCACGCCCGTGGACGCCGCCGCCGAGGACGCCACCGACTACGCGATCACCGTCGACCCGGAGGCCGCGGGCGCGCGGATCGACGACACCATGTACGGCGTCTTCTTCGAGGACATCAACCGGGCCGCGGACGGCGGGCTGTACGCGGAGCTGGTGCAGAACCGGTCGTTCGAGTACTCGACCGCCGACAACCGCTCGTACACCCCGCTCACCTCCTGGGCCACCACCGGCACCGCGACGACCGCGGACGACGACGGCCGGCTGAACGCCCGCAACCGCACCTACCTCGCCCTGGGCGCCGGCTCGTCCGTCACCAACTCCGGCTACAACACCGGCCTTTCGGTACAGGCGGGCAAGGCCTACGACTTCTCCGTATGGGCCCGCGCCGACGGCTCCTCCGCCCTCACGGTGACCCTCCAGGACGCCGACGGTGAGCTGGCGCAGGCCCGCCGGGTCACCGCGCGCGGCGGCTGGGCCAAGTACACGGCACGCCTCACCGCCACCCGCACCAGCACCACCGGCCGCCTCACGGTGGCATCGGGCGGCCCGGCCGCGCTCGACATGATCTCGCTCGTCCCGCGCGACACGTACAAGGGCCACGGCCTGCGTAGGGACCTCGCGGAGAAGATCGCCGCCCTGGACCCCGGCTTCGTCCGCTTCCCGGGCGGCTGCCTGGTCAACACCGGCAGCATGAAGGGGTACGACGAGGAGTCCGGCTGGGAGCGCAGGCGCGCGTACCAGTGGAAGGACACGATCGGCCCGGTCGAGCAGCGCGCCACGAACGCCAACTTCTGGGGCTACAACCAGAGTTACGGCCTCGGCTACTACGAGTACTTCCAGTTCTCCGAGGATGTCGGAGCCATGCCGCTGCCCGTGGTGCCCGCCCTCGTCACCGGCTGCGGCCAGAACCAGGCCGTCGACGACGACGCGCTCCTCGAGCGGCACATCCAGGACACCCTGGACCTCATCGAGTTCGCCAACGGGCCGGTGACCGGTGAGTGGGGCGGGAAGCGCGCCGCGATGGGCCATCCGAAGCCCTTCCACCTCACCCACCTCGCGGTCGGCAACGAGGAGAACCTGCCGAACGAGTACTTCGAACGCTTCAAGCAGTTCCGCGCGGCCGTCGAGGCGAAGTACCCGGACGTCACCGTCGTCTCCAACTCCGGCCCCGACGACAGCGGTTCGACCTTCGACACGGCCTGGAAGCTCAACCGGGAGGCGAACGTCGACCTGGTCGACGAGCACTACTACAACAGCCCGCAGTGGTTCCTGCAGAACAACGACCGCTACGACGCGTACGACCGCGGCGGCCCCAAGGTCTTCCTCGGCGAGTACGCCTCCCAGGGCAACACCTTCAAGAACGCCCTCTCCGAAGCGGCGTTCATGACGGGCCTGGAGCGCAACGCGGACGTCGTGAAGCTGGCCTCGTACGCCCCGCTGCTCGCCAACGAGGACTACGTGCAGTGGCGTCCGGACCTCATCTGGTTCAACAACCACGCCTCCTGGAACTCCGCCAACTACGAGGTGCAGAAGCTCTTCATGCGCAACACCGGCGACCGGGTCGTACCGTCGAGCGCGACCGGCACACCGTCCCTGAGCGGTCCCATCACGGGAGCGGTCGGCCTGTCGACGTGGGCGACGAGCGCCGCGTACGACGACGTGCGGGTGACCGGTGCGGACGGTACGCAACTGCTCGCCGACGACTTCTCCGGTGACGCCTCGCAGTGGACCCACACCGGCGGCGGCAGCTGGAGCGTCCAGGACGGGCAGTACGTGCAGAGCGACGAGGCCGCCGAGAACACCATGGTCTCCGCGGGCGACCCCGCCTGGCACGACTACGACCTGCACGTGAAGGCCACCAAGAAGGCCGGCAAGGAGGGCTTCCTCGTCGCCTTCGGCGTCAAGGACACCGGTAACTACTACTGGTGGAACCTGGGCGGCTGGAACAACACCCAGTCCGCCGTCGAACAGGCCGTGGACGGCGGCAAGTCGACGCTGATCTCCAAGGCCGGGTCGGTCGGGACGGGCCGTGCCTACGACATCGACGTCAAGGTCCGCGGCCGGCAGGTGACCCTCTCCCTCGACGGCCAGGAGTGGGGAAGCTTCACCGACGACAAGCCCGCCGAGCCGTTCCGGCAGGTCGTCACCAAGGACAAGAGGACCGGCGACCTGATCGTCAAGGTGGTCAACGCCCAGGCGGTGGACGCCCGTACGGCGGTCGACCTCGGGAGCGCGAAGGTCCGCCCGAAGGCCGAGGTGACGACCCTCGCCGCCGCGGCCGACGCCGTGAACACCGAGACGGACACGGCCGTCGCACCGGTCACGTCCACCTTCCCGGGAGTCGCGAGGAAGTTCACGTACACCTTCCCGGCGAACTCGGTGACGTTCCTGCGGATCAGGAAGGGGTGACCGGCCGGGCGGTCCGGGCGTGGTGACAGCTGCCCGGACCGCCCCGGCGCGAGGACGGGTCAGCCCTTCTCGGTGGTGTCGTTGGTGCTCAGGAACAGGTCCTGGCCGTTCTTCGTGACGGCGAAGCTGCCGTCGGCGCGGAGTTCGAGGACGGCCCCTCCGTCGGGGTATCCCGTGTTGGTGGCCCACACCGGCTTGTCGTCGGCGGTGTAGACGACCAGGTTGCCGTCCTCCTGGAACACGGCCTTGTAGTTCTCGCCGGAGGTGAGGGACGCCCAGGTCGCCTTGTCGTCCACGTCGTAGGCGACGAGGTTGCCGTCCGGCTGCATGATCAGCTTCATGTGCGCGGTCTGCAGGAACTCGCCCGTCTGCAGGGTCCGCCGGGGCTCGACCGTCAGCGTCTCCGGCAGGGGCGCGGGACTCTCGGGCTTCTCGCTCGCCTCCGGCTCCTTGCTCGCCTCCGGATCGCCGGCGTCGGCCGTCTTCCGGTGGGCGTCGCCGCGGCTCGCCGACCCCTTCGGGTCCTTGGCCTCGGCGCCCGAGCCGGAGCCCTGCAGGGCGAACACGGCGGCCACCACGACGGCGACCGTCACCACGGCGCCGGCGGCGATGAGCGGGGTGCGGCGGTACCAGGGGCGCCCGGTGCCCCGCGGCGGAGTGCCGGGCGGTTCGGTCGGGGGCCCGGATGCCAGGAACCGGGTCTGCGCGACGGTCGCCGGGGCCGGAGATGAGGGGAGGGCGCCCGGCAGGGCCGCGGCGTCGACCGCCGCGGTGGGTGCGGTGGCGTCGACCCTCGTGGGGGCGTACGGCGCCGAGGGTGCGGGCGGCGTGGGCGGAGCGGTGGCCGCCGCCATGTCCGAGGCGGGCGCCATGGCGATGATCCGCTGGTAGGCGGGATGCCGCACGATGTCGGTCTCGCTGGCGCAGAGTTCCACGATGCGCTGCGGCTCCGGGCGCATCGCCGGGTCCTTGTGCGCGCAGAGGGCGAGCAGCTCGGCCATCTCCGCGGGAACCCCGGCGAGGTCCATGTCCTCGTGCACGGTGCGGTACGAGACGGTCGCCAACGAGCCCTGCCCGTACGGCGCGCGGCCGGTGAGGCAGTAGGCCAGCGTGACGGCGAGCGCGAACACGTCGGACGGCGGACCCGCCTCGCTGCGGGTCAGGCTCTCCGGGGCTATGAACCCCGGGGTGCCTATCGCGGTGCCGACCTGCGTGATGTTCGCCATGTCCTCGCTGCGGGCGATCCCGAAGTCGATGAGCTGGGGACCCGTGGCCGACAGGATGACGTTCTGCGGCTTGATGTCCCGGTGCAGCACACCGTGCACGTGGACGTCGGCGAGCCCCTCGGCCAGCGCGGCCAGCACGGCGCGACCGAGGTCGACCGGGAAGGGCCCCGCGGCGGCGACCGCGTCGGCCAGCGTCGGGCCGGGCACGTACTCGGTGGCCATCCAGAACGGCGGGCTGTCCACCTCGGCGTCGATGAGTGCCGCGGTGAAGGCGTTGCGGATGGTCCCCAGCGTCTCCACCTCACGACGGAAGCGCTGCAACGCCGCAGGGTCGTACTGGAGATGGGCGTTGATGACCTTGACCGCGGCGGGCCGTCCCCCGGGCGTGCGGCCGAGGTAGACGCTTCCCATGCCGCCGGAACCGAGCCGTCCCAGTAAACGGTAGCGGCCCATGTTCGTCGGGTCGGAATCTTGCAGCGGGTACACCTGACACGCCCTCCAGGCAGTCGAGACACGCGCGTCCGTAGGGACGGGGCTGGTGTCCAAGACTCTCTGCGGCGGGATGTCGGTTCCGGTGCCACCGTTACTTCGCTCCGCCCTGAGGACGAAGAATATAGCCCCTGTGACGTGAGCCCTCACCCAGGCAAGATTGCATAAACGTGCAGCGAAACGTATAGTCATGCCATCTAAGAGGAGGGTTCCATGGCGGTACGTGCGGCAGTGGCCGGAGCGAGTGGGTACGCGGGCGGGGAACTGCTGCGTCTGCTTCTGGTGCACCCCGGGATCGAGATCGGCGCCCTGACCGGCAACTCCAACGCGGGACAGCGGCTCGGCGCCCTGCAACCGCATCTGCTGCCGCTCGCCGACCGCGTACTCCAGGAGACCACGCCGGAGGTGCTCGCGGGGCACGATGTCGTCTTTCTGGCGCTGCCCCACGGGCAGTCCGCCGCCGTGGCCGAGCAGCTCGGCCCGGAGGTCCTCGTCGTCGACATGGGCGCCGACTTCCGGCTGAAGGACGCGGCCGACTGGGAGCGGTTCTACGGCTCACCGCACGCCGGGACCTGGCCCTACGGCCTCCCCGAGCTGCCGGGTGCCCGCGCGGCGCTGGAGGGGTCCAGGCGCATCGCGGTGCCCGGTTGTTATCCGACGGCGGTCACGCTGGCGCTCGTCCCCGCATATACGGCGGGCCTCGCCGAGAACGAGGCCGTCGTCGTCGCCGCGTCCGGGACGTCCGGCGCGGGCAAGTCCCCCAAGACGCATCTGCTCGGCAGCGAGGTCATGGGGTCCATGTCCCCGTACGGCGTCGGCGGCGGCCACCGGCACACCCCCGAGATGATCCAGAACCTCGGCGCGGTCGCGGACGGGCCCGTCACCGTGTCCTTCACCCCGACCCTCGCCCCGATGTCCCGGGGCATCCTCGCCACGTGCAGCGCCAGGGCGAAGCCCGGCGTCACCGCGGAGTCCGTCCGGGCCGCCTACGAGAAGGCGTACGCGGACGAGCCGTTCGTGCACCTGCTGCCCGAGGGGCAGTGGCCGGCCACCGCGTCCGTCCACGGTTCCAACGCCGTTCAGGTGCAGGTCGCGTACGACGGGGCCGCGGGGCGCATCATCGCGATCAGCGCCATCGACAACCTCACCAAGGGCACCGCGGGCGGTGCCGTCCAGAGCATGAACATCGCCCTCGGGCTCGACGAGGCCACCGGGCTTTCCACGATCGGAGTCGCACCGTGAGTGTCACGGCAGCCAAGGGGTTCACGGCGACCGGCATCGCCGCCGGGATCAAGGAGAACGGCAACCCCGACCTGGCCCTCGTGGTCAACAACGGGCCCCGCCTCGCCGCCGCGGGCGTCTTCACCTCCAACCGCGTGAAGGCCGCGCCGGTGCTGTGGTCCGAGCAGGTCCTCAAGGGCGGCCGGCTGACCGCCGTCGTCCTCAACTCCGGCGGCGCCAACGCCTGTACGGGACCCAAGGGCTTCCAGGACACGCACACCACCGCTGAGAAGGTGGCCGACGTCCTCGGACAGAACGCCGCCGAGGTGGCCGTGGCCTCCACCGGGCTCATCGGCATCCTGCTCCCCATGGACAAGCTCCTGCCGGGCGTCGAGCAGGCCGCCGCGGCCCTGTCGGAGCACGGCGGCGAGAAGGCCGCCATCGCCATCAAGACCACCGACACCGTCCACAAGACCTCGGTCGTGCAGGGCGACGGCTGGACCGTCGGCGGCATGGCCAAGGGCGCCGGCATGCTCGCCCCCGGCCTCGCCACGATGCTCGTCGTCCTCACCACGGACGCCGACGTCGACAGCGACAGCCTGGACAAGGCGCTGCGGGCGGCCACGAAGGTCACCTTCGACCGCGTCGACTCCGACGGCTGCATGTCGACCAACGACACCGTGCTGCTGCTCGCGTCCGGCGCCTCCGAGGTCATCCCCGAGTACGCGGAGTTCGCCGAGGCCGTACGGGCCGTCTGCGACGACCTCGGCCAGCAGCTGATCCGGGACGCCGAGGGCGCCGGCAAGGACATCAGGATCGAGGTCGTCAACGCGGCGAGCGAGGACGACGCCGTCGAGGTGGGCCGCTCCATCGCCCGCAACAACCTCCTCAAGTGCGCGATCCACGGCGAGGACCCCAACTGGGGCCGCGTGCTCTCCGCCATCGGCACGACCTCCGCCGCCTTCGAGCCCGACCTGCTGAACGTCGCCATCAACGGCGTCTGGGTCTGCAAGAACGGTTCTGTGGGCGAGGACCGCGACCAGGTCGACATGCGCTACCGGGAGGTCCACATCGTCGCCGACCTCGCCGCGGGCACCGAGACCGCCACGATCTGGACCAACGACCTCACGGCGGAGTACGTCCACGAGAACAGCGCGTACTCGTCATGAGCGCCACCCGTAAGCACACCGCGCTGCCCAAGGCGCAGATCCTCATCGAGGCGCTGCCCTGGCTGACCCGGCACAACGGCAGGACCGTCGTCATCAAGTTCGGCGGCAACGCCATGATCGACGAGGACCTGAAGGCCGCGTTCGCCCAGGACGTCGTGTTCCTGCGCCAGGCCGGGCTCAAGCCCGTCGTCGTGCACGGCGGCGGCCCGCAGATCAGCGCGGCCCTGGACCGGCACGGCATCGTCAGCGAGTTCAAGGCGGGCCTCAGGGTCACCACCGAGGACGCCATGGACGTCGTACGCATGGTGCTCGCCGGACAGGTCCAGCGCGAACTCGTCGGACTGCTCAACCAGCACGGTCCGCTCGCCGTGGGACTCACCGGCGAGGACGCGCACACCATCACCGCGGTCAAGCACCAGCCCGAGATCGACGGGGAACTGGTCGACATCGGGCGGGTGGGCGAGATCACCGCGATCGACACGGGCGCGATCGAGGCACTGCTCGCCGACGGCCGGATCCCGGTCGTCTCCTCGATCGCCCGCAGTCAGGACGACGGACATGTCTACAACGTCAATGCTGATACGGCGGCTGCGGCACTCGCTGCGGCGCTGGGCGCCGAGACACTGATGGTCCTCACCGACGTCGAGGGCCTCTACGAGGACTGGCCGAACTCCGACGAGGTCATCAGCCGGCTCACCGCCAAGGAGCTGGAGAAGCTGCTGCCCGAGCTGGCCAGCGGCATGGTGCCGAAGATGGAGGGCTGTCTGCACGCCGTACGCAACGGCGTGACCACCGCCCGCGTGATCGACGGCCGGGTCCAGCACTCGATCCTGCTGGAGATCTTCACGGACGAAGGCATCGGCACGATGGTCGTGCCCGATGCGGAGGGGGAAGCCGACGCATGACCGCCAACACCGCCAACACTGCCAACGAGGAACTCACCCAGCGCTGGCAGGGCGCGCTCATGGACAACTACGGCACCCCCAGGCTGCCGCTCGTCCGCGGCGCCGGCACCAGGCTGTGGGACGCCGACGGCACGGAGTACCTGGACTTCGTCGGCGGCATCGCGGTCAACGCGCTCGGCCACGCCCACCCGGCGATCGTCGAGGCCGTGAGCAAGCAGATCGCGTCCCTCGGACACGTCTCCAACCTCTTCGTCGCCGAACCTCCCGTCGCGCTCGCCGAACGGCTCCTCCAGCTCTTCGGGCGCGACGGCCGCGTGTACTTCTGCAACTCGGGGGCCGAGGCCGTCGAGGGCGCCTTCAAGATCGGCCGGCTGACCGGCCGCCCGCACATGGTCGCGACCGACGGCGGCTTCCACGGCCGCACCATGGGCGCGCTCTCGCTCACCGGCCAGCCGGGCAAGCGGGACCCGTTCCTGCCGCTGCCCGGCGACGTCACCCACGTCCCGTACGGGGACCCGCAGGCGCTGGCCGCCGCCGTCACCGAGGACACCGCGCTCGTCGTCATCGAGCCGATCCAGGGCGAGAACGGTGTGGTCGTGCCGCCCCCCGGCTATCTCAAGGCGGCCCGCGCCATCACCGCGGCCACCGGCAGCCTCCTCGTCCTGGACGAGGTGCAGACCGGGGTCGGCAGGACCGGGCACTGGTTCGAGTACCAGGCGCACGAGGGTGTCCTGCCGGACATCGTCACGCTGGCCAAGGGCCTCGGCGGCGGGCTGCCGCTGGGCGCGACCGTGGCCTTCGGACGGGCCGCCCAGTTCCTCAAGCCCGGCCACCACGGCACGACGTTCGGCGGCAACCCGGTCGCCTGCGCCGCCGGGCTCGCCGTCCTCGACACGATCGAGTCCGAGGGCCTGCTGGAGAACGTGAAGCGGTCCGGCGAGACGTTGCGCGAGGGAATCGAGTCCCTCGGACACCCGCTGGTCGACCATGTCCGGGGCTCGGGGCTCCTCCTGGGTATCGTGCTCACCGAGCCGCTCGCGCCCCGCGCGCAACAGGCGGCTCAGGACGCCGGCCTCCTGGTGAACGCGCCCGCCCCCGATGTCGTACGGCTGATGCCGCCCCTGAACATCACCGAGGACGAGGTGGACACGTTCCTCGGGGCCCTCCCCGGTGTTCTCGACACGGTGACCGACCGGACCAACGGGTCCAACGGGGACGGACGAACCGGAGAATGACCGGAGAATGAGACGACGATGACTCAGGCGCAGGATCACGACCACGCGGGACCCGCTGTTCCGCAGACCCGCACCGCACGCCACCGCCGGATCGTGGACATCCTCAACCGGCAGCCGGTGCGCTCCCAGAGCCAGTTGGCGAAGCTGCTCTCCGACGACGGGCTGCACGTCACACAGGCGACGCTGTCGCGGGACCTGGACGAGCTGAACGCGGTGAAGATCCGCAACAACGACGGCGACCTGATCTACGCGGTGCCGAGCGAGGGGGGTTTCCGGACGCCCCGCGCTCCGCTGGGGGAGTCGGCGAAGGAGGAGCGGATGCGGAGGCTGTCCGCGGAGCTGCTGATCTCCGCGGAGGCTTCGGCGAACCTGGTGGTTCTGCGCACGCCTCCGGGCGCTGCGCAGTTCCTCGCCTCTGCTATCGACCAGGCGGAGTTGCAGGACATCCTGGGGACGATCGCGGGCGACGACACGCTGCTCCTCATCAGCCGAGACCCGACAGGCGGCCAGGCCCTGGCGGACCACTTGCTGAGACTGGCCCAGAACCACCACTGAGACGCTGCGCGGGGCCGGCTCTCGGCTGCGGGTCCGTCGTGGCTGGCCGCGCAGTTCCCCGCGCCCCTAAAGGACAGGGCTGCGCCCCGGTCCTCCGTTTTTGGCTGCGGGTGCGTCGTGGCTGGTCGCGCAGTTCCCCGCGCCCCTAAAAGCCAAAAGCGCAGGTCGCCCACGGAAACGAAAGACAGGGGCGAAGCCCCGTCTTTCAGGGGCGCGGGGAACGGCGCGGGCAACCACGACGGACCCGCAGTCGACCATGCACCGGGGTGCCCCCTAAGGGGCGCGGGGAACTGCGCGGCCAGCCACGGCGCGCCCGCAGCAGGCAGCAGGCCCGATCACCCCAGCCGGTCGGCCAGACCGTCCGTGCAGCGGACTTCATCTCCCGCTGTGATCAACAGCGCCTCCACGTCCGGCAAGGACTCCAACCACGCCAGCCCCTCCCGCGACCCCATGGCGAACGCCGCCGTCGCCCACGCGTCCGCCCACGTGATGCGCGGCCCGACCACGGTCACCGCCACCAGATCGGTCACCGCGGAGCGCCCCGTGCGCGGATCGACGATGTGCGTACCCCGCTCCGCGGACCCCGACGTCGCGACGGCCAGCCGGTCCACCCCCGCCGCGGAGACCACCGCGGCCAGCCCGCCCGGCCGCAGGGGGTCGGCCACCCCGACCCGCCAGGGCCGGTGCGGCCCCGGCACGCCGTACATCTGCACGTCACCCCCGCCGTTCACGCTCACCCCGCTCGCCCCGGCGTCCACGAGCCGCAGGGCCGCCCGTTCGACGGACCAGCCCTTCACGATGCCGGTCGGGTCGACGGACCCGGCGTACGTCGAACTGAACCACCCGTCGCTCAACCGCTCGGCCTCCGCGCACAGTCCGAGGACCTCGGCGACCTCGGGATCGCACTGGTCCACGGTCAGCAGCCCCTGCGCCAGCCGGGAGATCTGGCTGTCCGGACGGTAGGTGCTGAACACCTCGTCCACCACGTGGAGTTCGGCGACGGCCGCCGCCAACGCCGCCTGCACGGCCTCGGGTTCACCCCCTCGGATGTCGAAGGAGAAGACCGTCCCCATCACCTCCTCCGCGTGACGCACCGCGAGGGGCACCCCGGCGGATTCGGCGGACCCGGTGGACTCGGCGGACCCGGTGGGTTCAGCGGGTTCAGCCACCGGCCTGGTCCAGGGCCGACTGCAGGGACTCCTTGTAGCCGCCGCTGGTGTAGGTGGCCCCGGACACGGCGTCGATGTCGGCGTTGCCCGCGGCGACCGCCGCCGCGTTCAGCTTCGGCACCGCGTCCCCGCTGATCTGGTCGCTGCGCCCGCCCTTGGGCTGCTGGACGGCCTCGGCCTTGGTGATCTTCCCGCCGGTCACGGTGACCCGTACCTGCACGGGCCCGTAGTCGGTCGTGACCGCCTTGCCGGTGACGGTCTTCGCCTGCGCGGCACCGGCCCCGGAACCGCTCGCGTCGCCCGAACCGCTGCCGCCACCCGTGGCGTTCCCCGTTCCGCCGGTCCCGCCGCCGGTCCCACCGCCCGTGCCGCTCGCCTCGGCCGAACCGCCGCCCGGCGCACCGGCCTTGTCCAGCGCCGACTGGAGCGACTTCTTGTAGCCGCCGCTGGTGTAGGTGGCCCCGGACACGGCGTCGATGTCGGCACTGCCGGCCGTGACGGCCGCCTTGTTCAGCTTGGGCACCGCGTCGGTGCTGACCGTCGTACTGCGTCCGCCGGTCGGCGACTGCAGGGCAGCGGCCGAGGTGATCTTCCCGCCGGCCACGGTGATCCGGACCTGGACGTTGCCGTAGTCGGTCTTGACGACGTCACCGGTGAGGGTCTGGGCCTGAGTGCCGCCGGCCGCCTGTACTCCTCCGGAACCTTGCGGGGAGGCCGACTGCTGCTGCGACGCGCCGTCGGCGGACGCCGCCGCCGGGTCCGACGCGGGCTTCAGCGCCAGCAGCAGGACGATGCCGGACACCGTGGCGGCACCGGCCAGCACGACGCGGCGCAGGGGATGGCTCTTCTTCATGGGTCCGGACTCCCGTTCCTCAGGATTCTCAGAGTTCTCAGAGTTCTCAGAGTTCGAAGGACTCGTGGTGGATGCGGCGGGCGGGCACGCCGGCGCCGCGCAGTGCGGTGTACGCGCCCTCGGCGAAGCCGGGCGGCCCGCACAGGAACACGTCGTGGTCGTCGATGTCGGGCAGCTTCTGGCGCAGCGTCTCCGGGTTGATGTCGGGGCGTTCCCCGTCGGGGCTGTTCACCGCGTACATCAGCCGGGCACCGCGCTCGTCGGCGATGGCCGACAGCTCGTCCCACAGCGCCAGGTCCTGGGTGCTGTTGGCCCGGTACAGCAGGGTGAGGTCACCCCGCGCCGCAGGCAGCGTCTCGAACAGCGCCCGCATCGGGGTGATGCCCACGCCGCCGGCCATCAGCAGTACCTTGCCCTGGCTGCGCCGGGACGCGGTCAGCGCGCCGTACGGGCCCTCGGCCCAGACCCGCGTGCCCCGCTTCAGCCCCTTCAGCGCGGTGCTGTGGTCGCCCAGCGCCTTGACGGTGATCCGCAGCAGCCCGGGGCGCGGCGCGGCCGACAGCGAGTACGGGTGCGAGCTGAGCCGCATGCCCGGCGCCATGAACCGCCAGCGGAAGAACTGTCCCGGCTCGGCACCGATCCGGTGCAGCCGCTTCCCGCTGATCAGCACGGAGACGATGCCGGGCGCCTCCTCGACGACCTCCTCGACCTGCATCCGGTGGCGCAGGTTCAGCCGGACCGGCGTGATCACCCGGTACCAGATCACCAGCGCGGTGACCGTCCCGTACAGCGCGTACCAGGCGGTGGTCGCGGCGGGCTCGACGGCGAAGTCGTTGCCGGTGGACAGCTGGTGCCAGAACGACAGGTACACGGACACGTACGTGAGCAGGTGGATGTGGTACCAGGTGTCGTACGGGATCCTCTTGCGCAGTCCGCCCACCGAGATCAGGCCGATGAACAGCAGCAGACCCGTGCCGATCGCCGCCTTGCCCATGTCGGGCAGGGTCTTGACCGAGTCGATGGTCTGCTCGACGACCCCGGTGTTCGCCTGGAGGGCGTAGCCGTACATCGTCAGGCCGATGTGGGCGAGGACGAGACACAGCATGTAGCGGCCGCTCATGGCGTGCCAGCGGGCGACCCGGTCCGAGCCGACGCGGCGTTCCAGGGCGGGTACGCGGGCCATCTGCAGGACCACGAGAGCCATCAGATACCCGGCGAGGAGACCGGTGATCCGGCCCGCGTTCAGGATCCGGCCCTTGTCGTCGGCGATGGCCGGCGTATTGCTCCACCAGAGCCAGACGACTCCCGCCGCGCCCGCCCATACCGCTATGAGCAGCGGGATGGCGGGGGAGCGGCGAGGGCGGATACGGCGCATCGTCTGGCGCCGCGCGGCGCGACCGCCGGCGATCGTGCTCACGGTTCCTCCGTGGGGGACGCTGGGAAGGGGAGTGACCCCTAGGCCCACTGGTACGTCCCGGGACGGCCGTGTGTTCAACGGGCCGCGGGGCAAGCCGTGAACTGCTGAGACCCGCGGTAACGGCCGGCGGCCTCCTACTGGTGGTGAGATCAGTAGCGGGTGAGGGCGGTCGGCCCGTCGTCCGTCCCGATGGCGATGTGCGGACTGCGGGCGGGCTCGGCCCAGTTCAGGATGCGCCGCATGGCGTCCTTGGGCACGGACACACAACCTGCGGTCGCCCCACGCCCGTTGACGTGCAGAAAGATCCCCGCACCGCGCCCGTGCACGGGCTGCGCGTAGTTGAAGCCGACGACGATGGCGTACGCGTACTGCGTCCCGTACGAGATCAGGTGCTCGGACTCGGCGGCGCGGCAGTCGGCCGGGCGGGGGTCGGTCCACCGGTTGTAGGAGCGGGAGTCGTTGTCCTGGCACCACCAGGAGGTCTGCCGCACCGGCCGGTACGGCGTGCGCGTCCCCTCGGGCGCCGGTTCGATCCCGAAGGCGTACGGGAGGTCGTACAGGCCGGTCGGGGTGGTGTTCGTGCCCTGCTCGCGGGAGCCGCCCTCGACGAGCCCCTTGGCGCCGAAGCGTGCGGGCGCCGAACCGGCCTTCACCCAGTGCCCGTGCCGGCGGTTCCACCAGGTGACGGTGCCGGTCGTCGACGAGGTCCGGGGGGCCTGCGCGGTGACGAGCTGGCTCCCGCCGCCCGTGTCCGCCATCCGCTCGGGCAGCGGGGGCGGGTTTTCGGGGGCCGGTCCCGCGGCGAGCACGAGGAGGGACACGGACGCGAGGACGGCGGCTCCGGGGCGCATGCTCAGACGGTACGGGCCGGCAGGGGCAGCGGCAGCCCGGGCAGGCCGTCCATGCTGGTCCCGATGTGGTCCTTCTTCTCGAAGTACGCGTTCAGCGAGACGTCGTCCTCGCGCGCGAAGCGCCTGGCGTGCAGGTCGCGGTCCTCGTCGTACGACATGTAGGGCACGGCGTAACCGCAGCTGTCCCGGACGATCTCGGCCTTCACCACGATGATCGCCCGTAGGCCGTGCGGGTCGGGGACGATGTCCGGGAAGCGTGCGAGGAGTTCCTCGAAGCGGGGGTCGTCACGGAAGACCGGCTCGCCCCGGCCGTGCACGCGGACGATGTTCGGCGGGCCCTGGAAGGCGCACCACATCAGGGTGATCCGGCCGTTCTCCCGCAGATGCGCGATGGTCTCGGCGTGGCTGCCGGCGAAGTCCAGATAGGCGACGGTGAGGTCGTCGAGGACCGCGAACGAACCGGTCAGTCCTTTGGGGGAGAGGTTGACCGTGCCGTCGCCGGACAGGGGCGCGGTCGCGGTGAAGAAGAGGGGCTGCGCCTCGATGAACGTACGCAGGCGGCCGTGGATGCGTTCGTAGGTCTTTCCCATGGTCGGTGATTATCGGCGAAAGTCGTTCGCCTGTCTAACTATATGCGCGGGCTCCGGGACCCGCGGGCCGTGTGGCCCCGGGTCCCGGGCTCGCCCCGGCCGGCGCGCGGGGCGCCCGTGGGGGTGCGGCCGGCTCTACTGGTTCAGCTCGCAGGGAGCGAGCGCTTCGAGGCCTTCCGGCTTGGCCGCGGCTCGGCCGATGGCGGTCTCGATGCGGTTGAGCACGGCGACGCGCTTGTCCTCCAGGGGGCCGAGGATGGCGTTCTGGACGAAGTTGGCGCCGCCCTGGCCGACGGTGTCGATGAGCCGCTGGTTGGCCTCGGCGATCTGGGTGTCGAGAAGGGCGAGGTTCCTGGTGACCTCGTCCTGCGCGGACGCGGGGATCGCGGGGAGACTGCCCTCGACCGCGGGGCAGTTGACCGTACCGACGGCGCCCGCGTCACCGGCGTCGCCCGTGTCCTCGGCTCCGCCCGCGTCGCCCGCGTTCCCGCCGGCCTCTTCCGTGGCCGCGTCGGTCGGCTCGGCTCCGGCCTCCTCGCCCGCCTCGCCGCCCGCTTCGGCCGCGCCGTCGGCGTTCAGCTCGCAGGGGGCGAGTGCTTCGAGGCCTTCGGGCTTGGCCGCGGTGCGGCCGATGGCGGTCTCGATGCGGTTGAGGGTGGCGATGCGCTTGTCCTCCAGGGGGCCGAGGATGGCGTTCTGGACGAAGTTGGCGCCGCCCTGGCCGACGGTGTCGACGAGTCGCTTGTTCGCTTCGGCGATCTGGGTGTCCAGGAGGGCGAGGTTCCTGGTGACCTCGTCCTGCGCGGACGCGGGGATCGCGGGCAGGCTGCCGTCCACGGCGGGGCAGCTGATCGTGCCGGGAGAGGCGAGGGTGGAGGCCTGGTCGTCGGTGCTCTTGGACGTCTCCCCGGCGAGGGCGGAACCTGCGATCACCGCTCCGGACAACGCCACCGCGGCAGCGCCGCCGATGATCGCCACGCGGCGCTTGTTGTACTTCGGAAGAGCCCTGGACATGGGGATGCCTCACTTGGGTCAGGGGAGGGGGCGATGACTTCGAAGTGGAGTTCGAAGGTGCTTCACGGACGCGGCGCCGGCGTTCGGGGTGAAGTACGGGTAAGCGGTTTCTCGCGTTCAACGGGAGGCGGGATTTCATTGCCGGGACTCGCTGAATTGACGAGTCATGCAGGAGACTGCATAATCATGCATAGCGGCGAACGTGCTGCGACAAGGCCCGGCGGGCGGCCGGGTGAAGGCCGTCATGGCCGGTCGCGCCGTTCCCCGCGCCCCCTCGGGGGCGTCTTCTTCCCAACAGTCCTGAGGAGCGCAGCCAGTGAGCAGCAACAGTGGTGACGTACGGCTCTGGGGCGGGCGGTTCGCCGACGGTCCCGCCGAGGCACTGGCGAAGCTGTCCGCGTCCGTCCACTTCGACTGGCGGCTGGCGCCCTACGACATCGCCGGTTCGCGTGCCCACGCGCGCGTGCTGCACAAGGCACACCTCCTCGACGGCGACGAGCTGACCCGCATGCTCGCGGGCCTCGACCGGCTGGAGACCGCCGTGGCGGACGGCTCCTTCGTCGGAACCGTCGCCGACGAGGACGTCCACACCGCCCTGGAACGCGGACTCCTGGAACAGCTCGGCCCCGACCTCGGCGGCAAGCTGCGCGCCGGCCGTTCGCGCAACGACCAGGTGGCCACGCTCTTCCGGATGTACCTGCGCGACCACGCCCGGATCATCGGCGGTCTCATCGCCGAGCTCCAGGACGCACTCGTCGGCCTGGCGGAAGCGCACCCGGACGTCGCGATGCCCGGCCGAACGCACCTGCAGCACGCCCAGCCGGTGCTGTTCGCCCACCACGTGCTGGCCCACGCGCAGGCCCTCTCCCGGGACGCCGAGCGGCTGCGGCAGTGGGACGAGCGGACCGCGGTGTCGCCCTACGGCTCCGGTGCGCTCGCGGGCAGCAGCCTCGGCCTCGACCCGGAGTCGGTCGCCAAGGACCTCGGCTTCGAGCACGGCAGCGTCGGCAACTCCATCGACGGCACGGCCTCGCGGGACTTCGCGGCCGAGTTCGCCTTCATCACGGCGATGATCGGCGTCAACCTCTCGCGGATCGCAGAGGAGGTCATCATCTGGAACACGAAGGAGTTCTCCTTCGTCACCCTCCACGACGCGTTCTCCACCGGCTCGTCGATCATGCCGCAGAAGAAGAACCCGGACATCGCGGAGCTGGCGCGCGGCAAGAGCGGTCGCCTGATCGGCAACCTCACCGGTCTGATGGCGACCCTCAAGGCCCTCCCGCTCGCCTACAACCGCGACCTCCAGGAGGACAAGGAGCCCGTCTTCGACTCCTGCGACCAGCTGGAGGTCCTGCTGCCGGCCTTCACCGGGATGATGGCCACGCTGACGGTCAACCGGGAGCGGATGGAGGAGCTGGCCCCGGCCGGGTTCTCGCTCGCCACGGACATCGCGGAGTGGCTGGTCAAGCAGGGGGTGCCCTTCAGGGTCGCGCACGAGGTCGCGGGCGAGTGCGTGAAGGCCGCCGAGGCCGACGGGGTCGAGCTGGACGGGCTCACCGACGAGCAGTTCGCGAAGATCTCCGCGCATCTCACGCCGGAGGTGCGGTCGGTGCTGAACGTACCGGGCGCGCTGGCGTCCCGCTCCGCGCGCGGCGGCACGGCGCCGAGCGCGGTCGCCGTCCAACTCACCGAGGTGAAGTCGGACGTGGCAACGCAACACGCCTGGGCGACGGCCAAGTCCTAAGGGGTAGGGCTGCGCGGCTCCTGGGGGTACGGGCGCCATGACTGACGCCTGCCGTCCCACTGCGTAGTTCCCCGCGCCCCTGGGGGTGTGAAGGCCGGTGAGATGCCGCGGGCACACCGTGGCTGGCCGCGCAGTTCCCCGCGCCCCTGAAAAACGGGGCTGCGCCCCGGTCTTTCGCCCTGAAGGGGCGCGGGGAACGGCGCGAGCAACCACGACGTGCCCGCAGTGGGCGACGGCCCTTTTTGGGGGCGCGGGGAACGGCGCGAGCAACCACGACCTGCCCGCAGTGGGCGACGGTCCTTTTGGGGGCGCGGGGAACGGCGCGAGCAACCACGACGTACCTGCAGCGGACGACCGGCCTTTTGGGGGCGCGAGGAACGGCGCGAGCAACCACGGCGTACCCGCAGCGAACGAGACGGCCCCTTTGGGGGCGCGGGGAACGGCGCGAGCAAGCACGACGTACCCGCAGCGGACGACGGGCCTTTCGAGGGGCGTGGGCACCCCGCACAACCCGCACAACCCGCACCAGGCGACCGGCCTGACAAGGGGCGCGGGGAACTGCGCGACCAGCCGCAACGCACCCGCACCCGCCGACGCCCCGCCCGCATCGGGGATCACCGGGATACGTTGGGCGGACAGCCACACCCGTGCCGACCAACGGAGCTCGCGATGCCCTTCGCCCGACTGGCAACAGCAACCACCCCCACTTGCCACATCGGCTTGGGCCTCGCCGCAATCGGTCGCCCCGGCTACATCACCCTCGGCCGGGACGAGGACCTGGGCGCGGACCGCAGCGTCGAATCGCTCCGCACCCGCACCCACGAACTCCTCGACGCCGCCTACGCCCAGGGTGTCCGCTACTTCGACGCCGCCCGCTCGTACGGCCGCTCGGAGGAGTTCCTGGCGAGCTGGCTGACCGCCCACCCTGCCGTCGACGACATCGTCGTAGGCAGCAAATGGGGCTACACCTACACCGCCGACTGGCGCACGGACGCCGAGGCCCACGAGATCAAGGACCACAGCCTCACCACGTACGTGCGGCAGCGCGCCGAGAGCGCCGAACTGCTCGGCGACCGTCTCGATCTCTACCAGATCCACTCGGTGACGCCCGAGAGCCCGGCCCTCACCGACAAGGAACTGCACGCCGAGCTGGCCGAGGCCGCCGCGCAGGGCCTGACCGTAGGTTTCTCCACCAGCGGCCCCGCCCAGTCCGACGCGATCCGCGCCGCGCTCGCCGTGACCGTCGGTTCGACGCCTCTCTTCCGGACCGTCCAGGCCACGTACAACGTCCTGGACACCTCCGCGGGCCCCGCGCTCGCCGAGGCGCGTGACGCCGGACTCACCGTGATCATCAAGGAGGGCATGGCCAACGGCCGTCTCGCCGACCCGCACGCGCCGCCCGCCGTGCGCGCCGTCGCGGAGGAGGCGGGCGTCGGCTCGGACGCGGTCGCCCTCGCCTTCGTGCTGCGCAGGCCCTGGGCGGGCGTGGTCCTGTCCGGCGCGGCCACCACCCACCAGCTCGCCTCCAACCTGCACGCCGCGGTGGTCGATCTCGACGACGGCCAGGCGGCCCGCCTCGACACCCTGGCGGAGGAGCCGGGTGCGTACTGGGAGCACCGCTCCGGCCTGCCCTGGCACTGACCTCTCCCGCCCGGCCACCCCTTCTGACGTTCCCCGGCCCCTCCCGGTGAGCGTCACGCGCCTCGCGTGAGACATTCGTGTCTCATCTGGGCTATGGTTGTCTCATGGCCGTCGATCGTGAACACGTGCTGCGCAGCGCAGCCGCCCTGCTGACCCGCAGAGCCACCGCCACCATGGACGAGGTCGCCAAGGCGGCCGGGATCAGCCGGGCGACCCTGCACCGCCAGTTCGCGGGCCGCGACGCGCTCGTACGGGCGCTCGAAGAGCTGGGCATCCAGGAGTGCGAGGCCGCGCTGGACGCGGCCCGGCTGGACGACGACACCGCCCGCGAGGCCGTACGCCGTCTGGTGGGCGAGTTCGAGAGCGCCGCGGGCCTGCTCGGCTTCCTCTACACCGAGAACCAGCTGTTCGAGGGCGAGGAGCAGAACGCGGGCTGGTCCCGCATCGACGCCCGGATCGCCGCGCTGTTCCGGCGGGGCCAGGAGGGCGGCGAGTTCCGTATCGACCTGACCCCGGCCTGGCTCACCGAAGCCCTCTACGGGCTGTTCGCCTCCGGGGCGTGGGCCGTGAGCGAGGGCCGCGTGGCGGCCAAGGACTTCCAGTACATGATCGTCGAGCTCTTGCTCGGTGGCGCACTACGGAGAGAGGAATCATGACCAGCACGACGCGGCCGGCGTTCGCGGCGGAGGCGGAGAAGCGACCGGGCCGCTGGCTCGCGCTGTCCGTCCTCGTCCTCGCCGTGCTGCTGGTGGCCGTCGACGCGACCGTCCTCGGTCTCGCGACCCCCTACATCAGTGAGGACCTGAAGCCCTCCGGCAACCAGCTCCTGTGGATCGGTGACGTCTACTCGTTCGTCATCGCCGGTCTGCTCGTCTCCATGGGCAGCCTCGGCGACCGTGTCGGCCGCAAGAAGCTGCTGCTCGTCGGCTCGGTCGCGTTCGGTCTGGTCTCCGTGCTCAACGCCTACGCGAGCACGCCCGAACTGCTGATCGTGGCGCGGGCGTTGCTCGGTGTCGCGGGTGCCACGCTGATGCCCGCCACGCTCGCCCTCATCCGCAACCTCTTCCACGACCCGCGCGAACGCAGTCTCGCCATCGGTATCTGGGGCGCCACCGCCTCGGCGGGTACGGCGGTCGGCCCCGTCCTCGGCGGCTTCCTGCTCGAACACTTCTGGTGGGGCTCGGTCTTCCTGATCAACCTGCCCGTGATGGCGGTCCTCGTCCTGGTCGGTGTGAAGCTCCTGCCGGAGTCCCGCAACCCCGAGCCCGGCCCGTGGGACCTCCTCAGCGTCGTACTGTCCCTCGTGGGCATGGTCGGCATCGTGTACGGCATCAAGGAGGCCGCCTCGCACGGCCCGAACGCGACGGCCGGCGCGGCGGCCCTGCTCGGAGCGGCGGCGCTGTACGGCTTCGTACGCCGCCAGTTGACGCTCCCCGTCCCGCTCCTGAACATGCGGCTGTTCCGCAACCGCGGCTTCTCCGGAGCGGTACTGGCCGACCTGCTGACCATCCTCGGCCTGTCCGGAGTGGTCTTCTTCCTCTCGCAGTACCTGCAACTCGTTCAGGGGCGCGGGCCGCTGGAGGCTGGTCTCGCCGAACTGCCCGCCGCGGTGGGCGCGGTGGCGGCGGGGCTGGTGGCAGGAACGTTCGCTCGCCGGTACTCGGTCCGTGCCGTCGTGGCCGGCGGTCTCGCCGCGATCGGGCTCGCCCTGGCCGCGCTGACCGTGCTGGACCAGTCCACCGGCTATCCGCTCCTCGGCACGGCTCTGCTGGTCGTCGGCGTCGGCGCGGGCTTCTCGTTCACCGTGACGGCCGACGTGATCCTCTCCAGCGTGCCGAAGGAGCAGGCGGGCGCCGCGTCCGCGGTCTCGGAGACGGCGTACGAGCTGGGGGCGGCCCTGGGCATCGCCCTGCTGGGCTCGATCGTCACGGGCGTCTACGCGGGCTTCACGGCCCCGGCGGGCACACCCCAGGAAGTGGCCGACGCGGCCCACGAGTCCCTCGGCGGAGCGGTGGAGGCCTCCTCGGCCCTGCCTGACGCCGAGCCCCTGCTGGACGCGGCCCGCACGGCCTTCGTCGACGGCATCGCCCTGGCGGCGGGCCTGGGCGCAGCAGTCCTCCTGGCTGCGTCAGCGGCAGCATGGCACCTACTGAAAAACCAGAAGCTGTAGCCCGACAAAGGGGGCTCGGGCCCGTACAGACGTGCGGCTCCGGGCCCCGTAAGGGGCGCGGGGAACGGCGCGCTCAACCACGTACGACCCGCACGGTGCCACCGGCCGTCACCCCCTCAGGGGCGCGGGGAACTGCGAGACCGGCCCAGGACGGCCCGCACCCGACAGGCCGACGACCACCCGGTCAAAAAACCAGCGGAGCTACGCCGCTTCCTTCGCCTTCGTGGCGTACATGTCCACATACTCCTGCCCGGACAACCGCATGACCTCAGCCATCACGGAGTCCGTCACGGCCCGCAGGACATAACGGTCCCGATCCATCCCCTCGTACCGCGAGAACTCCATCGCCTCGCCGAACCGCACGGTGACCCGCCCCGGCCGGGGGAACCCCGCACCACCGGGCTGGATCTTGTCCGTACCGATGATGGCGAACGGCACCACGGGCGCCCCGGTCATCAGCGCGAGCCGCGCGATACCGGTACGGCCCCGGTAGAGGCGCCCGTCGGGGGACCGCGTCCCCTCCGGGTAGATGCTGAAGACCTTGCCCTCCTCCAGCACCCGACGCCCCGTCATCAGCGCCGCGACACCGCCGCGTCCGCCGTCCCGGTCGACCGGGATCATGCCGCAGCCGGTGAAGAACCACGCCATCAGCCGCCCCTTGAGGCCCTTGCCGGTGACGTACTCGTCCTTGCCGATGAAGAAGACCTGGCGGTCGCAGAACAGGGGCATGATCATCGAGTCGATGAACGTGAGATGGTTGCCGGCGAGGATGACCGGGCCCGTGCCCGGGATGCGCTCCGCACCTTCCACCCGTGGGCGGAACATCAGGCGCATGATCGGTCCGAGCACTGCCTTGATGAGCGCGAAGCGGGACAACGGGCCCTCCGGTGTCAAGGGGTGGGTGACAAGTCTGTGTGGGTGTCAAGTCTGTGCAGGTGAGGACGATACTCGCGCGCGCCGGGGTCTTGCACATCGGGTTCACCGACTGGATACGCACTGTTGACCCTTGTTTACCTGGGGTGGCGCCGTGTCACACGGCTGTCATCCACACGAGACGGTGTGACGAAATCCGCACGAGTTAGCCCTCATGGGGCAGGTTCCCACCCACGGCAGCCCAAACTTCTGTCTGTCTGTTTGCCGACTGCCGACTGCCGACCACTGACCGACGACTGTCGACCGCGGGCCGGTGAGGGCGGGCCGCGCAGTTCCCCGCGCCCCTGAAGAAGGGCGGGGGCTACGCCCCGCCCTTCTTCCTCGGCCCGTCCGGCGTTCGAGGACGAG